>JAFXPL010000161.1 GCA_017527945.1 Bacteroidales bacterium
CTTCTGACCGATGACAATGTTGAACGCCACCCGTCGGCAGAGCTGGCGGAGATTGTCTTCAACATCGCAGCATTTTTGAAGGATGAAGTCCACGATGTCCAAATGTTCACATCGGCTCCGTCAGCCAGTCAAAATCCGCATAAACATATAAAGTCTTCATACTCTACACCTTAAATTATCAGTCTCAAGCCTTTTTCGACGCACGTTCGCGGTGTTTCAGTGCAAGCTCTTGTAAGGCTCTGCCCATCGTCGTTTGCTCATATCCAAACAACTAATCATTACAGGTGTAAAAATATAACTTTTTCTCTATTTTATGTTATGTTGAGAAAAAAAATGTCACCGCGTCCACCCTTCCATGCGATAGATTTTCTCCATCAACTTGTGGGGCTTCCCTCCTGTCGGCTTATGCCACACCTCAACGCGTACAGCATAGTAGTCCTCCCAATCGCCCTCGTAGATGGTGAACTCTGTGGGAGGAACCACCTGTCCGAACTCGTTGTGACCAAACACTCGCACTGTTGTTCTGGGTTTCAGTCGCGATGCGGAGAGTTCGGTGCCTTTCGTGGCTTCAAAGCAACGAAGATATATCTCACCGTCGCTGAGGGCCGTCCAGTAGAAAGCGTAATGATATATTCCACCTTGTTCGCCATTCCATATCTGTAGCCATGAGTTGGAGTCGGTGCTGTCGATTTCAACGGGTGTGAAAATGAATCCGTCGGTGGCATTCCATCTGCAATTCGCATCTGTAATCGGAATATTCATCTCCATTCCTTCTGGAATGACATGTTTTTTGCCAAAATCATCTGGCATCGAACTGAAAAACATATTGACAATCGGAATACCAACAAAAAAGATAAAGGAAAGTGCACCTGAAAAAAATGCTCCCACTGCACGCCACCATCGCTTTTCAATCAAAAGTGTCACAAAAGCCAGCAACTGCAGGAGAAGTATGATGGTTGCAAGCCCGCAAAAGATAAGCATGATGGTGATATTCCAATCCGAAGCAAACGAAGAGGCAATGCTGAAGAGTATGGTTGCCAAAGGAAGCAGCCACCAGAAACGTACAATCCAATTGTTGAAGGAGGTTTTAGTCATAGCGAGTCACGTGGTTGGTCTATTTCAGCTTCATCCCGTCCTTGAAGGCTTCGCCGACGCGCTGCGAGACGAGGTAGTAGCCGTGCGTGTAGGGATCGAAGGCGATGGCTTTCAGGGCGTCGATATCCACTTTGCCGTCTTTCATCTTGTCGGCCTCTACGGAGGTTTGCAACACCTTGCCGATAACGCCGAGACCAGTATCATCACCCTGGTATTCAATAAATTCGCACTCCATAGCTATGGGCAATTCGTTGATGACGGGGGCATCCACCAATGAGGATTTGGTGGCGGTGAGGCCGCTCTTGGCGAATTTGTCTTTCTCCTTGTGGCCCGACACCACGCCGAAGTAGTCGGCCTCCGTCACGTGGGCGGCATCGGCGATGTGTACCACAAAGCCCTTGCGTCTTTTGATGTTCTCCACTGTCTTGTGGGTTTCGGTGAGGTTGAGGGCCACGCGGTCGCGGTCGAGCATGGTGCCCCAGGCGGCGTTCATCACGTCAACGGTGCCATCCTCGTTGTAGGTGGCGACGAGCAAAACGGGCATCGGGAAAATGGCTTCTGTGGTTTTGATGGGTTGTTTCATAATGATTTATGTTTAAGTTTGTTACAAATTGATACGCTTTGTTGAATTTGAAGTGCAAAGATAGCAAATTTGTACGAAAGAGCAAGTTTGCTCCGCCATAAAGCAATGGTTGAATTTGCAGATGACACTATCTGGAAAAAAACTATTTTTGCATTCCAATTAACGACAAACAGCAACCGTATGACACACTGCAGACATTACAGGCAGGCACGACTGGCAATGGCCGTCCTGTTGGCTCTTTTCGCACTTCCGCAGCATGTCCGTGCGCAGAAGGCCGCCGACAGCCGCTCCTTCGAGCATCTGTGGACGCTTTATGACGGCATCCCGCAGCGCCATCTGAGAAGCCAGCAGGCGATGCTCGACACTATCGCATGGAAGGCCGAGGCGGAGCACAATGCCTACCACCTCTTCATCGCGAACCACAAGCGGCTGCTCCTCAACCGGTTGTATGGTGACAAGAGCGTGCAGCAGTCGGCGATTTGGCTCGACTCGCTGCGGCGCGACCATACGGCAGCCCGCTGGGGCGACCGTGACAGCTTGGTGTATCAGTCGCTGTACCACTATCTTATCGGCTCGATGCTCTATCCTTCGCGACCGGCCGACCCCAACGCTGTCACCCTGCAGGAGGCCGACTTTGGCAATATGGAGGAGTGGTCGGAGGAGAACTACCGCGAGGTCGCGAAGCAGCATCTTTTCGCCTGCTTCGACGCGATGCCCCGCGACGTGCCGATTCTCACGCACCGCTGGGATTTCCTGCTCGAAACGGTCCCCGAAACCCGCCACCTGCGCCCGACCCTCAACGACGTGTTGTACCAGAACTGCATCCGGATGGTTGGGGCTAAGGAACCCGAACTCGCCATCGCGCTGATTGACGAGGCCATAACCGCCCATACGGAGCGGAATATCTTGATAGACTATGAGATACAACGGTTGCACTATCGTTTTCCAAAGGTTGAAGAGGACGTGTACACCTCCGCCTGCTGGAAAACGCTCGACTCGTTGGAGAAGGCTTACGGTCCCGACCTTACTTTCGACTACGAGCGTGGCGTGCTGCTCGCCGCCGCCGAACAGATCGTGGACCGGGAGACCGATTACAAGTCCCGTGCCATTGATTATTTCAACAGCGTGCTCAAGCAGTGCGGCACAGAGCCTTACGCCAATGCCGTCCTCAAGATGTACGCGCAAAATGCCGCCTACTACTTGGAGACGCTCACCCGCCCGTCCATCTCGCTTTTCAACGCCCATACCGATCTCACCCTCGGACACAAGCTGCGCATCCCTGTACAATACCGAAACTTAGAGACCCTCTACGTCAGCATTTATACCACGTCACCCATCACCACCAATGAATATGATGACGAAGGAAGCAGTGAATCCTATTCATCGAATCGTGCTACCCGCGTGGACACCAGTTTGTTCTCAAAAGTACCTGTCCTCCGGCAACGGTTCGATTTGGACAGCCGTGACAATAGCCGTTTCGCCACCACGGAGCTTTGGGTGGACTCCCTGCCTGCGGGGAACTACCTGTTCTGCTTCCACACGCGACCGGAATTAGATGTCACCGGAGCACTCATGACGGCAGAATTTCGGGTCACCCGCCTCAAACTCGCCAACTGGAATGCAGGTAAGAAAAAATTCGTGGCCGTCAATGACCGGCGCACAGGCGAACCCCTTCGCAGCTTACGGGTTAAAAGCCATTATCCTCATGCCCTATACTCCAACCGTTTCGGGGAGATTCCCTATTCGGACAATTTATTCGGCTTTCTTAATATTAGGAGCGAGATCTCAGTTCTCGATCAAAAAGCCGAGTATTCTGTCCTGGATGAATTGGCAAGTTCGGCGGTTTATCGCTATCCTTTCCGGCTCGGTCATCGGTGCCAGTACAATCCGCACCTTTTCACCGACAGGACGCTGTACAGGCCGGGGCAGACCGTTCATTTCAAGTATATATTGTCGAAAAAAGGCAAGGCCGTCAAGAACGAGCGGGTGCTGGCGATTCTGGAGCGGACGAATGCCGCGCCCGACACTATAGAGCTCGTCACCTCCGAATACGGCAGTGTGTCTGGCGTGTTCACCCTGCCGCAAACCATTGGGAAATACACCTTGCGGGTCTTCTGCCCAGACCACGCCAAATATGGCAGGAGGCGTTATATGCGGACTTGTTCCGGAGAGCGTGCCACCATTGAGGTGGCCGAATACAAGCTGCCCACCTTCAAGGTGAAGTTGGAACCCGACTCGCAGCAGGTGGCCGCCAGCGACACGCTCCCCA
>JAFXPL010000162.1 GCA_017527945.1 Bacteroidales bacterium
AACGCATCGCCCTGGGTCTCAAGCAACTCACCCCGCAACCGTGGGAGAAGCTCGATCCCAACCTCAAGGTCGGCGACAAAGTCAAGGGTAAAGTGGTCGTCATCACCGACTACGGCGCCTTCGTGGAGGTCATCCCCGGCGTGGAAGGCCTTATCCATGTCTCCGAAATGTCCTGGTCACAGCACCTGCGCACTGCCCACGACTTCCTCAAGGTCGGCGACGAGGTGGAAGCCGTCGTGCTCACCCTCGACCGCGAAGGCCAGAAGATGTCCCTCGGCATCAAGCAGCTCATCCCCGACCCGTGGGCTAACATCCTGGAGAAATATCCCGTCGGTTCCCGCCACACCGCCACCGTGCGCAACTTCACCACGTTCGGCATCTTCGTGGAACTGGAAGAGGGCGTTGACGGCCTGATCCACATCTCCGACCTCTCCTGGAACAAGAAAATCAAACACCCCGCCGAGTTCACCAAAGTGGGCGAATCCATCGACGTGGTCGTCCTCGAAGTGGACACCGAGAACCGTCGTCTCAGCTTGGGCCACAAGCAGCTCGAAGAGAACCCGTGGGATGTCTATGAGACCATCTTCACCGTCGGCTCCGTGCACGAAGGCACCATCACCGGCGTGAACGACAAGGGCGCTACCGTGATGCTCCCGCACAACATCGAGGGCTTCGCGTTCAATCGCCACCTCCTGAAAGAGGACAAGTCCACCGCCAAGGAAGGCGAAACCCTCCCGTTCATGGTGGTCGATTTCTCCAAGGACGCCAAGAAAATCCACCTCTCCCACACCAAGACCTGGCAGCCTGACCGCGATTCCGAGGACAGAGCCAGAGACGCTGAGGAGAGACAGAAAGAGCGCGACATCCAGAAGGTGAACGAGAGCAACGTGGAGAAAGCCACGCTCGGCGACCTGAACATCCTGCAATCCCTCAAGGAAGACCTTGAAAAAGAAGGCAAATAAGCGTTCATAATCCCCAAACAGAAGGGCGGCCGCGAGGCTGCCCTTTTTTTGTACGCGCCTGCTCTCACGAAAAAGTGTATCTTTGCAGCCAATAAAATCAAAGGCAATGAAAGACATGCTATCCCGCATATTGGGCCTATGGGCCGCCATAACCATCTCACTCTGTGTCTCTGCGCAAACGACACAGGTCTATTACTACAAAATCGACGACAACATCTCCAAACCGGCCCTCCGGCTCACCGAGAAGGCGGTGAAAGAGGCCGAAGCGGGCGATTTCGACTATATTTTCCTGGAACTCAACACCTTCGGAGGGGAACTCGATGCAGCTGACAAAATCCGCACCCTGCTGCTGAACACCAAGGTGCCGAGCATGGTCTTCATCAACAACAATGCGGCTTCCGCCGGTGCACTCATCTCCATCGCCTGCGACAGCATCTACATGATGCCCGGCGGTTCCATCGGAGCGGCTTCCGTGGTGGACCAGAACGGCGAAATCATGCCCGACAAGTACCAGTCGTACATGCGCTCGCTGATGCGCACCACCGCCGAGCACAACGGTCGCAATCCCAACATCGCGCAGGCCATGGTCGATCCCGACGTGGAGGTCAAGGGCATCAGCGAGAAGGGCAAGGTGCTGACTCTCACCTCCGAAGAGGCCGCCCGAAACGGTTTCTGCGAAGGGGTGGTCTCCTCCCGCGAGGAGGCACTCGCGCACGCCGGCATGGACACGGCCACCATCACCGAGCAGGAACTCTCCACCATCGACAAAATCATCAACTTCCTGGTGAACCCTGTGGTCAGCGGCATCCTCATCATGTGCATCGTAGGCGGACTCTACTTCGAGTTGCAGGCACCGGGCCTCGGACTGCCCAGCGTCATCGCCATCGCCGCCGCCCTGCTCTTCTTCGCACCCCACTACCTCGAAGGCCTCGCCGCCCACTGGGAAATCCTCCTCTTCCTCGCCGGCATCGTGCTGCTGATGCTGGAGTTCTTCGTCATACCCGGCTTCGGGATCGCGGGCATCTCCGGCATCGTGCTCATCCTCGCCTCCTTAGTCCTTACCTTAGTATATAATGTGGGCTTCAAGTTCAATTTCAACCCTGAATTCGACGCCTCCCTCTATGTCAGCAAGATGACCATCCTGGTGTTAGTGAGCAGTCTGGCAGGCTTCTTCCTCTCCCTCTGGCTCGGCAAGAAGCTGATCCTTGCAGAGACGCGCTTCGGCTCCCTTGCCCTGCGCACCGAACTGGAGAGCGACAAGGGGTTCACTTCGCAGGACATGCGAAACGAGCGCTACGTCGGCAAGGAGGGCGTGGCCCAGACCATCCTCCGCCCCGCCGGCAAAGTCAACATCGACGGCGAAGTCCTCGACGCCACCATCGAGCACGGTTTCGCCAACCCCGGCGACAAAATCACCGTCACCAAATTCGAAAACGCCCAACTCTTCGTACGCAAGGTGGTTTAGTATGTTTAGTATGTTTAGAGGATTAAACTTCCTAAACATCCTAAACTTTCTAAACAAAAAAAAAGTATCTTTGCCCGTGTTTTTCAAACCGTCAATCAACTGTATCATCAAATAAAAAAAACAATGAATCAAGAACTTTTGAATCTCTATCCCAAAGGATTATGGGACATTTTCGGGCACATCTGTGACGCCCCCCACCCTTCCAAGCACGAGACGGCCGTGATTAAATGGTACAAAGAATGGGCCGCCGAGAACAACATTCCCGTAGAACAGGACGAGACCGGCAACCTGCTGTTCACCGTCCCGGCCACGCCCGGTTTCGAAAACCGCACGCCCGTCGTGCTGCAGGCGCACTGCGACATGGTGCCGCAGGCCGACAGCGACAAGGCGCACAACTTCCTGACCGACCCCATTGAGCCGATCATCGACAACGGCTGGGTGCGCGCCAACAAGACCACCCTCGGCGCTGACGACGGCATCGGTGTGGCCGCAGCCTTGGCCGCCGTTATCGACCCGAAATGCCAGCACGGCCCCGTGGAGGTGCTCGTCACCATCGACGAGGAGACCGGCATGACCGGCGCTTTCGGTCTGAAGCCCGGCTTCGTGAAGGGCAAGATCCTCATCAACCTCGACTCCGAGACGGAAGGCGAGCTCTACGTGGGCTGCGCCGGTGGCCTGGACGCTAACTTCCACCGCACTTATACCACCGTGGCCACGCCTGCCGGCATGAAGGGCTACAAGCTCTTCGTCACCGGTCTGCACGGCGGTCACTCCGGTATGGACATCAACCTCGGCCGCGCCAACGCCAACAAGATCGCCACGCGCTTCCTGCAGAAGACCATGCGCGACTTCGGCGGCTGTGTCGCCTGCATCAACGGCGGCGGTCTGCGCAACGCCATTCCGCGCGAGGCCACGGCCATCGTCACCGTTCCCGAAGCGAAAGCCGCTGAGTTCGAGGCTTTTGCAAAAGAGTTCGAGTGCACCGTGAAGAAAGAGTTCGCCCTCACCGAGGAGACGCTCAGCCTCACCGTGACGGCTGTCGAGACACCCGCCCAGGTCATCGAGCCCAAGGCGGCCTGCCAGTTCCTGAACATGATTTTCGCCATCCCGAACGGTGTGCAGCGCATGAGCGACTCCATGCCCGGCCTGGTGGAGACCTCCAACAACTTAGCCAACTTCATTGCCGAGAACGGCGAAATGAGCGCGAAGTGCCTGTTGCGCAGCAGCGTGAACAGCGCGAAAGAGGCTCTGGGCGAGAAGATGGTTGCCATCGCCGAGCTGGCCGACTGCGGCATCGAGCTCACAGGCGCCTATCCTGGCTGGAACCCCAACATGCAGAGCCCGATCATGAACACCTGCATGAAGGTCTATAAGGAGAAGTACGGCAACGAGCCCAAGGTGATGGCCATCCACGCCGGCCTGGAATGTGGCCTCTTCGGAGTCTGCTACCCCGACTGGGACATGGTCTCCTTCGGCCCGACCATCGAGCACCCGCACTCCCCCGTCGAGCGCGTCAACATCGAGAGCGTCGGCAAGTTCTACGACTTCCTCGTGGAAGTGCTGAAAAACGTGCAATAAGAAGGTAGAACCTGTTGTTTAATGCGAAGGGGCGTAAGTTTTTGCGTCCCTTCGACGTTTTTAAAGCAGGCGGTTGCGCTCGTCGCCCATGTCAAGCGATTCCTTCTTGTCCCAGTTCTGCACAGTGGCGAGACGGGCATAGACCCGCAGCCGGTCGGCGTAGTGCTGCTGCCGACCGTTCTGCATCTCCACGATGAAGCCGTCGCCGGCCATACTGGAAAAAAGTGTACTTTTGCCAGCAAAAACGACAATGGCAAAGACAGACAGGAGCATAAGGGTCGATGTGCACGGCATGTACGTGGAGGACGCGCTGGCGCTGCTGCGGGAGCGTGTGGCCGGGGCACCGGCAGGCACGGAGAAGGTCGTGGTGGTGCACGGCTACAACCGGGGCACGGCCCTGAAGGAGGCGGTGCGGCGGATGCGCGGTCCCCGCATCGTGGAGGTGGCCCCCTCCTTCACCAACGAGGGCGAGACCGTGATCTGGCTGCGGAGGTGAGCTGCCATTCCAAAAGCAGCAACGAATTGCCCATGACATATTATATGCCACTGAAAGGCGAATGTATTGAGTCAATCCATTTCGCGCCGCCGCTTCAAAAAGGGGATTCCGCACACCCGTATTTTTTCCCAAACCGGGATAACAATCTTTTTTGTATTTTTACCGCGCGAAAATTCGGCTTCCTGGAAACCGAAAAACAGACAAATACGGACAAGAAAATACAACGAATATGAGAAGAATCACGACCCTCTTGATCGCCATCACCGCCATCCTCGCCAGCTGCAACCGATGGGAGGCCCCCGAGCTGACAGCCCCCGTGTATGACGGCCCCGCCGCCAACAAGACCATCGCCGACATCAAGGCCATGCACCCGTCCTTGGGCACGGGCACGCAGGACTCCATCTGCCGCCACGGCGAGACCTTCATCGTGAAGGCCGTGGTGGTGAGCTCCGATGAAGGGGGCAACTGCTACAAGTACCTCACCATCCAGGACGAGACCGGCGGCATCGAGATTGCCATCGACCGCTCCAGCCTCCACAACGACTACCCCGTGGGGCAGACGGTCTATCTGAACTGCGCCGGCCTCATCGTGGGCGACTACCACAACAAGTACCAAGTCGGCTGGGTCTATGACGGCTCCGTGGGGCGCATCGCGCCCGCCGTGCTCGACCGCTACCTGAGCAAGGACGGTTTCCCCGACCCTACCAACCCGTTGGTGGCCAGCCCCATTGAAATCGCCAGTGTCAACGACCTCACCGCCGAGCACGTGAACTGCTTGGTGAAAATCAACGGCTGCCGGTTCGCCGCCGAAGACGACGGGCTGCCCTTGGCCGGCAACGACTACGCCACCGACCGCACCGTGACTTTCAACGGCGCGAGCGTGGTGGTGCGCACCAGCAACTACGCCTACTTCCGCAACACCCTCATCGACGCCTCCAAAGAGTACTGCCTCTACGGCATCCTCAGCATCTACAACTCCGACTACCAACTCACCCTGCGCACCAAAGACGACATCCAGAGTGCCGTCGTCGAGCAGGAGGAGGTGCTGACCGAACTCACTTTCGACGCTAACAGCCTCACCACCGGCGGCTGGACGCAATACCCCGACAACCAGTCGTGGAAGTTCCAGGCCTACGGCGGCAACAACTTCCTCTACCACCTGAACACCTCCGAGAATTGCGACGACTGGCTCATCTCGCCGGAAATCAACGCGGGCGACCTGAACGGCGCACTGCTCTTCCTCGACCACCAGAACAACGTGGGCGGCAGCCCGGCCAACTACTACCAGGTCTATTACTCCACCACCTACAACGGCAGCAACTTCAACGAGAGCGACTGGACGGCCTTCAACCCCAACCTGAACAACTTCCCGAGCAGCTTCGCCCTGAGCAACGGGCTGGACCTGAGCGCCGTCGGCAACCAAAAGTTCCGTATCGCGCTGCGCTACCACAAGAACGGCACGGCTGATGGTACCCGCTGGGCCGTGAGGAGTGTGAAAATCACACGATAAGACCACAATTCACAATAAAATTGTTGATAACCATATTGTTACAAAAAACAATTCCGATTGTAACATCCATCGCGGGATTAGCCGCCGTGAACAAGTAGAGACTTAAAATTTCGCGCCCCAACATTGAAGCCTGAAAATTTCAAGCATCGGACCGAAGGTGTCCATATTTTTTGTATTTTTGCCGCCGTTTTAAAAACCTATCGTTAAATCAATTAAAAGTATGAAATTAGTATCTATTAGCGGTTCTCCGAGAGAGAACGTAGGGAAAAAAGATGCAAGAGCGCAACGCAACCAGGGCTTGATCCCGTGCGTCATCTATGGAGGCAAGGAACAGAAACTGTTCGTGGTTGATGAGCGTCAATTCAAAGACCTGCTCTACACCCCCGAGGTGAAATACGCCGAGGTGAACATCAACGGCGATGTGCGCAAGGCCATCGTCCAAGAGGTCCAGTTCCACGCCATCACCGACAAACTTCTGCACGTCGATTTCCTCGAAGTGGTTGACGGCAAGCCCATCACCATCGAGCTCCCGTTCAAGATCAAGGGCACCTCTCCCGGCGTCCTGAAGGGCGGCCTGCTCAAAAAACGCGTGCGCAAACTCAAAGTCCGCGGCCTTCTGGAAAATGTTCCCGAGGAAATCACCGCTGACATCTCTCCCCTCGACATCAACGACATGATGAAGATCGGTGACCTCCACATCGACAACCTCGAAATCGTGGACAACCCCAACAAGGTCATCCTGCAAGTCGTCCCGACCCGCGGTTCCGCCGCTGCTACCGCCGAAGAAGGCGCCGAGGAGGAAGCTTAATCGAAACTTCGTTTTCCCAACAAAAACAAGTTGGCCGGCTTTTTCAAGCCGGTCTTTTTTTTCACCTGACAACGGCGAACAACCTACAGCCCATGCACTACGGCCCCTTGCCAAGGCTATCATTCACGACAAGCCATTGGCATATTGTCGAAAAAAAAAATTAAATGTAACAAAATCACCGTTTGGTGCGACTTAATAATAACCGGGAGTTAACACCTCCGGGAGTTAACACCTGGAAAAAAACAATCTGCAAACCAAAAGGATGAACCGAATGACTACAAAACGGTCAAATAAAACAAGACTTCTGCTTGTGTTGATTTGTTTCTTGGCTGCAATCGCCCCTGCATCGGCACAGGTTGACACCGAATTCTGGTTCGCTTTTCCTAAAACCCATATTGTTCCGACAGGATGGTTCAGACAGTACGTGGACTTCTACGATTTCACACCGGAAGTGAACTTTCCGGCAACGATTGAACAACCGGCAACGGGTGGCAACATCAATGTGGGATTAGCCACCGTGTATGGGAACTACATGTATGAGAACGGCCATTTGTTTGGATTGCAGTCTTACGGAACCGGGAACATCGATTCCGTGTGTCCCTATAATACGGTCTCGAATTGGGGTTACCGACTGCTGTCACCCGTTGACATTGTGGCCCGCATGAGCGTTTTCAACCGCAATTCTGCCACCTACCTGCTGAAAGGGCGCAGTGCCCTCGGCACGCGGTTCATGGTCCCCGCGCAATGGCAGTTTCCCAACGCCGCATCCTGCCCTGATTCCCGCAACAGTGTGGAAGTTATCGCCACAGAAGACAACACGCTTATCACCGTCACGCCAACCGTTGATTTGTACGGCGGAACGCATCCCGCCAACGTGCCCTTCAGTGTTTCGCTCAACCGGGGGCAGGTCTATTGCTTCGCAGCCGCCTCGCAGTCGGCAGAGGGGCACCTCGGCGGCACCACCATCATCTCCGACAAGCCCGTGGCTGTGGACATGACCGACGACGCGGTCTCCGTGGATGGCATACACATCGATGTGGTTTGCGACCAGCTGATCCCGGAATCGGAGGCAGGAACCGAATATGTGGCCGTCCCGTCGCCGTCAGAAGCACAGAACACCTACAACGGCCAAGGCAACGACTATGCGCTGATTTATGTCCTTGAGGACAACACCAACGTCACTATTCACACGGTTGGAGCGCCAACACAGTACACGGGTATGCAGCGAGGCGACCGCACCGCTTACCATTTCTCCGATGGCACGCCGATTCACATTGCGGCTGACAAGCCTGTGCTGGTCTTCCAGCTGACCGGTGCCTACACCGACCTGAGCGGACACGTGGTCGCTCCCCTGCGATGCCTTAAAACAGACAAAATCTTCTTTAATAGTGATGCCCCGGTGGGAGGAATCGGAACCGACCGCGTAACGGTGACAACGCTTCTCTGTGAGCAGACTTACATCAACGGTTTTGCAAGCAGCCAATTCGATGCTTCCAACAACATCGTAACCAACTACACCTTCACCTCCACAGACTGGCAACCTGTTCCAGGCACAAATCTCTTCTACTACTGCCAAATCGTGACGGGATGGTACAACTTCTATACCCGAAACACCTTAGGGCCATTTTTCGCTGTTATGATGGATTATACGCCTTCCTGGTTCGGACCGACCCTCGAAGGCGGCTGTCGGAGCATGCATATTGCGGACTATGACAGTCACGCATCGCTGGCCTGGGACGCTACCATGCCCACCGTCTATTGCCAGGACGACAGCATCTTCCTCTCCTATACGGCGGAAAACGTCACCGATTTGACAATGCTTGGCCCGGGAGGAGAAGTCATTGTCTCCGACACGATGATGAACGCCGTCCCTGAAATGTCCGGGTGGTATTCCCTGAGAGGAGTTCTTGCGTCCGAGTGCCAAGAGGACACGCTTTATGACACGCTCCGCGACAGCATTTACATCCAGATACACAGTGCCTTGACAGAAACCTTGATGGACAGTGTGTGCGCGGGGAACACATATCATGAACACGGGTTCCACATCTCCTCCGACCACACAGACTCTGTAGGGCGCATCCTTTTTGATACGCTACGCCTCGCATCCTCTATCGGATGCGACAGTGTTGCCATCCTCACGCTAAAAGTCATTGGTTCCCCAAACCTGTCGATTATCTCCGCCGGGGAAGATTTCTGCGATGCGGGCGAACAACTGCTGACCGCTGTATCCTCCGCTGACAACTATCTGTGGAACACAGGGGAAAACACGCCTTTCATCACGGCGACGCAACCTGGACGATACTCTGTGACAGCTTCCGACGGGGATTGCCAGGCCACTGCTTTCGTGGATGTGCCGACCTGCGAGTTCAACCTCTACCTGCCCAATGCCATCACGCCTTCCAAAGCGGACGGACTGAACGACTGTCTGGCAATTCCTGCATTCCTTCATCAAAACATTTCCAGCTTCAACATTGAAATCTATGACCGCTGGGGGACTTTGGTCTTCCAGTCCAACAATCCCGCTTTCCGCTGGTGCGGAGAAGCTGCCGTCATCCCCGGCGTCTATCTCTATTCCATACATTTGAAAACCAAGGATTACCGGACTGTCAAACTTCAAGGAACAATCACGGTGTTATAAAACCGGCATAAATGAAAGAGACCTCCGTGGAGGAGGTCCCTTTCGCACATAACACAACACATGAAAAAAACAGATCTCGTCTTGGGGAAAGACTCAAACGATCTGTTTATCGCTTGATTTCTACTGGCGCTCAAACATCCCCTTGATCACGCCAGCGTATTTCTTCGAGATTTTGTTCCGCTTCACCTTCAACGTGGGCGTCAACAAGCCGTTTTCCTGCGTCCATTCATCGGCCAGCAACTCGAATCTCATGACATTCTCCGTCTTGCTCAGTTCTTGATTATACTTATCTATCTCACTCTTAATCAAGTTCTTGACGTTGAGATTATCGACCATTTCTTTCGGGTGCGAAAATATGATTTTTTCCGATTCGCACCACTCTTTTATGGCAGCAAAATCAGGAACAATCAACGCGGCCACAAATTTCTGGTTTTCACCCACAGCCACAATCTGGTCGATATATTTCGACTGCGACATTTTCTCCTCGATGACCTGCGGATTCACATATTTTCCCATGGACGTCTTGAAGAGATTCTTCAGACGGCCGGTGATGACCAATTGTCCGCGCTCCGTGAAGCGCCCCATGTCGCCGGTGTGCAGCCATCCGCTTTCGTCGATGATTTCGCGGGTCTGCTCGTCGTTCTTATAGTAGCCCATCATCACATTGTGTCCGCGGCAGATGATCTCGCCCTCCTTGGTGATGGCCACATCGACACCGCCGAGCGGGAAACCCACCGTGTTGGCCTCGCGACCGTACTTTTCGCGGCAGGAGACGGCAATGACCGGCGAGGTCTCCGTCATGCCGTACCCCTCAAACACCGGCATCCCGATGGCGGAAAAGAACGAACAGAGCTCCGGCTTCAGCGAGGCGGCACCGGAAACGAGTATGTCGAAGTTGTCGGCACCGAGGCCTTTGCGTATCTTACTGTAAACCAGCTTGTCGGCAAGCGCATGTTCCATATTATAGACCACAGAGCGGTCTTCGGGCTCAATGTTGTATTTGAGTGCGACCTTCACCGCCCAGTCGAAAATGGAGCGTGCGGCACCGGTCTTGGCCTTGCCCGAAGCCTCGATTTTCTCATAGAACTTCTCCAAAACGCGCGGCACGGCCGTCATCATGGTCGGCTTCACTTCGCGCATCGCCTCGGCTATCGTCGCCAGGTTGGAGACATAATAGACCGTCATGCCAAGGAATTGGTACAGCAGCACAATCATGTTCTCGTACGCATGGCACAGCGGCAGGAAGCTCAGGCCCTTCTTCGACCAAGGAGAAGGAATCTGCTTCAGGTTCTCAAGCTGCGACATGATATTAAAATGGGACAGCATCACCCCTTTCGGAGTGCCCGTGGTGCCCGAAGTGTAGATGATCATGGCGCAATCTTTCTCCTCGACGGCATCGCGAGCCGCCTGAAGACGCGCGCTGTCGGCATGTTCGCGCCCCAACGCAATCAGCTGGTCCCAATAGGGATAGTCCTTGCGGTCAACGAAAGTGTAGATGTCCTTCAAAGTGGGGATATTCCCCGCCACCGACTGCACCTTGCGCATCACGATCTCGCCCTCCAAAATCACCATCTTAGCTTCGCAGTGCTGCAGTATATATTGGTAGTCCTCGGCCGTGATGGTCGGGTAGATCGGCACTAACACGCCACCAATCTGCGTGACTGCCATCTGCGTGATGGTCCACTCCGGCCGGTTGGTGGAGATAATCGCCACCTTGTCGCCCCTCTGAATCCCCTTGGCAAGCAGAGCGTAACTCAGCTCATCGGCCGTCTTCCTATATAACTCAGGAGTGTACTCGTTCCATTTGTTCTTCCCGATCTTGCCCGACAATGCCAGCCTCTGCTCGGGATGACGCTCCTTGTATTGGAGCATGATGTCAAAAATTCTCTTTGTCTTACTCATCTGACTTGGTTTTGTATCCAATTTTTCGGCTGCAAAAAGAAAAAAAATATGCCAAAAAAATTCCGAAAAGTGACACAAAGAAGCCGTTTTTTGCCGAAAAAGTCGTATGCAGGGACGAAATGCCGAATACAGGGACGAAATTTCGCGGCAGATTGCGTAACATCGGGAAAAATGTTATCTTTGCCAACTCAAATTAGAACAAATATGTGGCATAAAAAGATACCAGACTACTACCTCTCGAAGGACAATATCATCTTCTTCCTGATCCTGGTGTTTGCATACTCTCTGATTTTCGTCAACGTGTTCACGCCGTTCCAAGGGGCATGGTACAACATCCTGCACTACACCCGCGCACAACTTTTCGCCGACACCCTCATCATCGTCACCGGAGGCAGTATCGTGCTTCTCGTCAGCCGAATGCTGATGGCAAGGAGCCACAACAAGAGGCCTATCAGCCAATTGCAGTATTGGACATGGAGCATCGCAGAGGTGTTCAGTATTGCGATTCTCTACACTTTGATTGTACATTTCCTCGTGCACGACGAACGGAATCTCTCCCAGATCTTCGCCCGCGCCGTGTTCTTCGTTCCCACCATCATCGCCATCCCCACTATCATTTCCCTACTCTACTTCAGTTCCAAGGCCAAAGACGAGAAAATCGAAGAGCTGGAGAAAAACACCGCCGAGACTGCCGCACCAGAGAGCCCGATACCTGACGCGAAAAAACAGCCTGACGTGCGCAACGGGGAGATCTCGGAGGAGGACTTTTCGCTGTCGGACGACTTTTCCGGCGCAGACATGGTGTTGGACTCCCACATTACCAGAAACACCGTAATGCCGGCAGGAGATGGCATCCTGGCATCCGCCAAGGTTACGGCAACCCAGCAGGAAACGCCCCCTCCTCCCCCATCGAAAATCGTCAATTTCCTCGACGACAAGGACGAACTCCAACTCTCGCTCCGGATTGACCATATATATTATATAGAGTCTGCGGAAAACTACGTCCACATCTACTACCGGAACAAAGAAAACATTGAACGGTTCACGTTGCGAAGTTCCATGAAAAAACAGCAGGAAAAACTTGAGAGACAAGGGTTTATACGTTGCCATCGCAGTTATTTGGTGAATTTCTCCAATATTTTGCTGCTGAGGAAAGACAAGGACGGCCCGTATTTGGACTTCGGCGAAAGCGGCCTGCAGCCTATCCCGATTTCCAAGACCTATTTGGATGCTGTGACTGCCTATTTTATACAAAACAGTGAGGATTAGTGGGTTAGTGGGTTAGTGGTTTAGTGGTTTAGTAGTTTAGTAGTTTAATAGTTTAATAGTTTAGTAGTTTAGTGGTTTAGTGGTTTAGTGGTTTAGTAGTTTAGAGGGTTTAGAGCCAATAGCCAATAGCCAATAGCCAATAGCCAATAGCCAATAGCCAATAGCCAATAGCCAACAGCCAACAGCCAACAGCCAACAGCCAACGGCCAACGGCCAACAGCCAACAGCCAATAGCCAACAGACAATAGCCAACTGCCAACAGCCAACAGCCAACAGCCAATAGCCAACAGCCAACAGCCAATAGCCAACAGCCAATAGCCAAAGTTTATAATTAAGACTTTATGAAAAAGAAAAGAAGCAAATACACGTTCATTATCGACTATTTTTCAAAGGCGCAGCCGGATGTGGCTTCGGAGCTGCACTTTGCCAACCCGTACGAGCTGTTGGTAGCGACCATGCTGGCAGCGCAGTGCACCGACAAGCGGGTGAACATGGTCACCCCGGCACTGTTTGCCGCCTACCCTACCGTCTCCGATCTGGCGAAAGCGACGGAGGAACAAGTACTATCATACATAAAATCAGTATCTTACCCCAATAGCAAAGCCAAGCATTTGGTACAGATGGCGCAAATGGCCGTCAGCGACTTCGGCGGGGAGATCCCGCACACGATGGACGATCTGACGCAACTGCCAGGGGTGGGCCGCAAGACCGCCAACGTGGTGCTGGCCTTCGCCTTCGGACAGGCGGCCATGCCGGTCGATACGCACGTGTTCCGCGTCTCCCACCGCCTCGGGCTCGTCCCCGACACCGCCAAGACTCCGGAAGCCGTTGAAAAAGAGCTGGTCAAGAACTTCCCGGAAGCATACATCTCCCGCGCCCACCACTGGCTCCTGCTCCACGGCCGCTATATCTGCACTGCCCGCAACCCACACTGCGAAACCTGCCCCCTTCGCGAAATCTGCGAGTTTTTGACTTTGACTTAGAACTTAGACTTAGACTAAGAACTTAGACTTAGACTTAGACTAAGAACTTAGACTTGAACCTTGAACTTTGAACCTTGAACTTTGAACCTTGAACCTTGAACTTTGAATCCCAAAAATGACCGATACTTACTACATGCGCATGGCCTTGAATGAGGCGGAGGACGCCTACGCGGAGGAGGAGATCCCCGTGGGGGCGGTGGTGGTGCTGAACGACCGGGTTGTTGCCAAGGGGCACAACCTGACGGAGACGCTGAAGGACGTGACGGCGCACGCCGAGATGATGGCCATCACAGCGGCCGCCAACGCCTTGGGTGCCAAATACCTGCAAGACTGCACCCTTTACGTCACACTGGAACCGTGCCTGATGTGCGCCGGCGCCATCGCACACGCGCAAATCAAAACCCTCGTCTATGGCGCTCCAGACCCCAAACGCGGCTATTCCGTCTTCACGGACGGGAAGTTCCCCTCCAAGGCGGAAGTCCGCAACGGCGTGCTTTCCGACGAATGCGCCACACTATTGAAAAAATTTTTCAACGAACGACGAAAGTGACAGAAAAATATTTTTTATCTTTGCGGCTTGTTTTAAAGAACTTTGAACTTTGAA
>JAFXPL010000012.1 GCA_017527945.1 Bacteroidales bacterium
CCCAATACTATGAAAGTTTGCATTGGATTGAGGATGCCGGAATTGCAAAACGCTGCTATAATCTGTCTGTTACAGAACTTCCCTTGGACGGAAACGCCAAGGAGGATGTCTTTAAGGTGTATATGCAGGACACCGGTCTGTTTTTATCTATGCTGGAATATGGAACCCAAGCAGATGTGCTGAAAGGGAACTTGTTGGGTTACAAAGGGGCCCTCTATGAGAATATTATGGCAGACATATTGTCCAAAATGGGCAGAAAACTCTACTATTTTCATAAAGATTCGGGCTTGGAAGTGGATTTTGTCATTCGGTATAAAGGGAAATGCACATTGTTGGAAGTGAAAGCGTCGTCTGGCAATGTGAAAAGCACCAAAACCATATTGAAGCATCCGGAAGTCTATCACGTCACGGATGCTATCAAGTTGGGCGATTATAACATTGGACGTGATGGGCAGCTGCTCACACTCCCCTTCTATATGGGATTTCTGCTCACAGAAGTATAAGATTTTTTAACTGAGTATAGATATGGATTTCAACAACAAAATCGCCGTCGTCACGGGCGGCGCGCTGGGCATCGGACGATGCATCGCCGAGGAGTTCCGGAAAGCCGGGGCCACCGTTTGTGTCATTGACAAGCAGCCGGGCGACCATTTCGTCGGCGACCTTGCTAACAAGG
The DNA here is from genome assembly GCA_017527945.1 of Bacteroidales bacterium. Next base: position 677 of record JAFXPL010000012.1, read on the forward strand.
ATGTGCTGGAACGGTTCGCCAAAGAGGTGATTGCGAGGCACGGTCGCGTGGACTACCTCGTCAACAATGCCCTGCCGCTGATGAAGGGGCTTGCGGAGTGCAGCTACGAGGAGTTCCAGTATGCTCTGAGCGTGGGCGTGACAGCCCCGTTCTACCTTGCCAAGCTCTTTGCCCCGCACTTTGCGGAGGGCGCCGCCATCGTCAACATCTCCTCCTCCCGCGACCGCATGAGCCAGCCGCAGACCGAGAGCTACACGGCCGCCAAGGGTGGCATCGCCGCGCTGACTCACGCGCTGGCGGTCAGTCTGGCGAGGAAGGTGCGTGTCAACTCCATCTCCCCGGGCTGGATCGACACCCAATACACCGTCTATGAAGGTCCCGATGCCCTGCAGCAGCCGGCGGGTCGTGTGGGCAATCCCTTGGACATTGCCAATATGGTGCTGTATCTCTGCTCCAACAAGGCCGGCTTCATCACTGGCGAGAACATCTGCATCGACGGCGGCATGACCCGCCAGATGATCTACCACGGAGATAATGGGTGGAGCTTGTCGGCAGAGAAGGCCATGCCGCAGTAACGCTGCACATTCCTATTCTTGCTACTGATAACAGTTGTGTGCCTCTGACGCCTGGAAGCATCGGCTTCGCACGCCGCGTCGTCGGGCTTTCCTCTGCAATGGCTTTGGATGGCCACACAATTATACCGTTGCCAACGAAAGGAGGCGGCGGAATCACATACGTTAAACGGCACCGACAATGCCATAGCTAAACCAACATCCCCGTCAAGAGAGGAATACCGATAGGGAAACTATTCTCTATTTATAAATCATAGTACTGTTGCGATAAAATTTTAGCATTAATCAAATAAACTAAGTTCTTTGACATTTTGATTTGAATTTGCCTTATTGGACGGTTTGGAGAGAAGTTCTCTCAGCGATGTTTTTTCCAATGCAGAGCATCGAATGAGCGTGGCCACTTCAGTAATAGGGTATGAACTTGCACAATCATGCCTTATTCTTGCTATAATTAAATAAGCGCACACTGCCACCCACAAGTGTGTCTTAACTGCATTTTCAGAATATCCCCACAAACGCTTGATACAGATGTTTTGCTTGATCCATTTGAAGAACACTTCAATATCCCAGCGATGGCGGTAAATGAGGGCTATTTCAGAGGCCGAGAAGAAGAAGTTGTTTGTGACAAATGTGATTATCTCCCCACTGTCTGGATCTAACGCCTTGATAATCCGCAAGTCATCACGATACAACTGCTGGGATTTCGGGATAATCAGCCTGGCCACATAGTCGGAACGGATATTGGAAACCTGCTCGTCTTCGGGAAGGATTCTTATTGTCTCAAATCGCATGTTGTCCTTAGGGCGCATGACAAAGAATGCCCCAGCCAAGTTGATTCTCCACATTTGTTCAAGGTCAACGTACGCTTTGTCTGATGTATATACGGCACCACTTTCAAAATCAACAAGTTCCCACATATTGCTGTCGTGCCACTTTCCGTCTGTGATGTATATCTGTGCGGGGATGGGACTTCGTAAATCTAACAAGGTATGCATTTTGACCGCACCTTTTGAATACTTACCAAGTGCCCATTTCGCCAATTTGATACTTGTGGATATTGTAGTGGAGTCCAAGGCATAAATAACATTGTCAACCGAAATGTCCCGAATGTTTTCCTTCGCATACAAAGGCCGAACACTATGGATCAAATATTGTCCGAACTCTTCGAATATATGGTAATCTCTTGTCTCGTTTGCTCGTGCAAGTGATGAAACTTGAACGGTATTTCTTATCCCAAGATGATATATGACATCGGAATGGGCTGTTAAACACAATATTATCTCGTGTAAAGACGTGCATCCTGTCAATTGTCCGAACAACAGATGCAGAAGCTGATTGTAACTGTTCAAGTTCTTGGCATGGAAATCTGTATTATACTTCTTGACAATCTTCTTGAACTCATACCGGGGCAAAAAATCCATAACTTGGGCAAAGACATATCGGCCAATATTCATAATTCTACGATTTTTCGGTCATAGAATATATGAAATTTTCAAATCAAAAAATCAAAGAACACTTGTAAAAGATAGTATATCAATAACTTATATGAATTTTTCAAAATTTATCGCAACAGTAGTATATAAATCACAAAAAAATGTACTTTTGTCGCGTCAAACAAAAAAGGCGATGCGACATCTGATTGGCATATTCTCCGTGTTGTGGACACTGCTTCTCGGCGGTGTCTCAGACGAGGTACGCTCCGTACAGCACACCGATGGGAGTTCCACCGTCACGCAGCCTGCGTCGGAGAGGCTCACAGCCGACAACCTGCCAAACAAGGACCTGCTGTTCAGCTCGGCGCAGTCGCTGCTGACGGTCGGCGAGGAGGAAAGCACCGCGCCGAATGTGCGCCCGCATTCGTCCAACAGCCGAACGAACAATCTGTCATATAGCAATTTCCACATCTTCCGCAATGGCAAAGTGGTCCATATTCTCCGGCATCCCTACCCCACCGTCCACGACAAGGGTTTTGCAGGTATTTTCTCTGCCGACCGCTACTTCATAGCCTTGCGGCGCATCCGGATTTAGACAGTTTTCCATTCACTCATTTTTTTTAAGCCATTCACAAGAACGGCTTCTTGGCGTACGCCTGTCCGTATGCACGATGGCGTATGCCCTTCAAGTATATCATTTCACTAAAATTATAAAATAATGGAAAACAATTTCAAAAAGGTTCATGCGATAAAGGACCTCATCATCTCCGGCTGCATTATTTTGGCCGGCGCAGCCCTGTTCTTCGTGCACAAGGCCACGGGTGTGTGCATATTCCTCTGCGGCATAATTTTCCTCATTCTCTACAAATCTGGCTACAAACTGAACGGCGAAGGCTTTCTTCTACAGAAAAAGAGTATGGAGCTAAACTATAACTGTCGCGAATCCCTCTTAGACTTCCTCAACGGCAAGAAAATTGAGCCCATGCTTGTGCAGGGCAACGAGGGAGGTACCGTCCTGTTGGAGGTGTGGTTCAACGCCCCCGCCGACATCGCCTACGCGAAGCTGTCCGAATACAAGGAACTCAGATTCCAAACCGTTACCGACATTGTGAAACTCCCGGCTGACCAAGCACAGCTGCTAATCCAGAAGATATGAAGAAGGATACAGCAAAACAGGTCTTTTTATGGACAGACTGGTTGATTCTCGGAATCCTGATCGCCGCCGGAGTGTTCGTCATTGCCCTCGGTGGCAGTTGGACATCTTTCGGAGTTTGCTGGACTGTCAGCGTGCTGGCCTTGGCTCCCTTCCTCCGCCACGGCTACAAGTTGAATGGGCAGACCGGCGTGTTCCGTTTGGAGGAAGTTCTGGTCCCTCGCGAATGCCAGAAACAAATTCTGGCGTTCTTGAACGGCGAGACCGACAACATTGACGTGCATCCCGCCGTGCACGGCGGTGCCTTGGTGCAGTTGTTTCGCCGCAAGTCGGACGGCACGATACTGGCGCAATACTTTGACTACGCCCAGCACCTCGCCGGCACGGAGTACCCATTCGTACCCATAAGCGCACAGCAGGCTAAGGCACTCCAAAAACTACAGGCAATACAATAGCGAACCGACTTTTTCGAATGCATACTTAAAGAGACGTCTTAATTCGGCGTCTCTTTTTTTGTGGTTTAACCGAACATTTACACTTTTCGTACATTTGCGACAGGTTCACCTACAAGGAGAACACCCGCGTGCAGGACTTCATGACGATGGCGTTCCTGCTGTTGGACATCCCGCGCGTGCGCACAGGCATCGAGAAGGTGCCTTGCTGGCCTGTGTATGGCATCAAGATAAGTGTATGACCGAATCTGAGCTATACAAATACCTCGGCACATTGACCAAAGGCAAGGACCAATGGGAAGAAAACATCGCTGAAATCGACAGCAACCGCGTGGTTAATATTCACTGTTTGGGGGCCGTGAAGGCGGCAGTCCGAAACGGTTGATCATTTCTTCGCCGTCATGCACAGCCACCGCTTTTCCTCGTTCACCGTAATGTTGAGGTCGCGGAAGCCGACATTCGTCAGATGGAGCCGGATTTCCTCCGGCTTGTAAGTGTGCATTCCCTCGATCATACTCTCCCATTTGGCATCCATTTCGCCGCTACCGTCTGATTCGTTGACAATGACAAATTGACCGCCGGGGTTCAGCACCCTTTTCACCTCGTTGAAGCAGTGCTCGATATCGGGCCAGAAGTAGATGGTCTCGAAGGCGGTCACCAAGTCGAACGAGCCTTCGTCGAACGGGAGGTTGGCGACGTTGCCTTCCAAAACCTTGCAGCGGCCCTCCTGGATGGCTTTCGCGTTCACTTTCGTCGATTTCCGGACGGACACCGGCGAGAAATCGATACCCGTAATGGTTCCCCGCAAGGTGCGTTGCAGCAGCCGGGCGATATTCGCGCCTCCGCCGCACCCGATGTCGAGAATTCGGTCGTCGGCATCAATTTTCACAGATGCCAACGCCCAATTCGCCATCGCAGCGTGACCGCCACCGTTCATTCCGTTGACCATAATTTTACCTAAAAAGCCCTCTGGCTTTCTGGCATTGCTGAAAAATTTGCTCAAAAATCCCATAATCTGTATGTTTATTTTTTCCCTTTTAAAATGGCCGACCCGATCAAGGTCATCCATTTGGCCTCCCACGGGGACATGAACATGCCTTGGGTGGTGTCAATAAGTTCCACCTCCTCATAGCCCATTTCTTTCAATCGTTGCACAAAAGCCTGCATATCGCCGTACATCATACGCGAGAAGACGTCGTGGATGGCGAAAGTGCCGCCTTTCTTCAGCACGCGCAGTGTTTCCAGCAAAATGGCCTGCCGGTCGCGGCTGGGGATGTTGTGATAGACATAGTTGCTGGTCACCGCGTCGAAAGTCTCGTCCGGGAAATCCAGTTTCAGCGCATTGCCTTTGGCGAAAGAAGTGCGGTCGTCCACCCCTTCGGCCTTTGCATTTTCTTCGCAAAGCGTCTGATTGTAGGAGGCATATTCTGCGCCCCATCGGTCGATGCCAACCATCTTGGATTGCGGGTTGCACTTGGCAACGGCAATAGTCAACGCACCACTGCCGCAACCCACATCGAGACCTATGCCTCCCTCAGGAAGGATGACATGCTGCGAAAGACCTTCAATGATCTGTTTCGACATCTGTCGTTCCCCATCGTATGAGAAAGTCCTATGCAACAGCCACATCCACAACGCAACCAATGTCAATACGATGGCGAGTATGAGGAAGACAATTTTCAGGATGATCTTCCATGTGCCGGCGGCAAGCAGGCCGCTCAAGCCAAAGACAAGGAACAAAACGAGGCTGGCCGCAGCACCGCCCAAAGCCCCTAAAATCATACCTTTCGGAATCCAATTTTTGTAATTCGGTTTCATAATTTGTCCATTTGATATTTCCGACGGCAAAAATCTGATTCTTCCACACATGGCAATATCCCCATAAATGGCTATTTTCGGGTGACAAATTCATTGTAAATAACAATTCCAAACTTCACCAGTGTCTCTTCCAAAAAAACAATAAATGTGAGAACCTTACCGCATTTTACAATTCAACGGGGTGTTTTTTTTGATTATTAGATATACCACCTGCGTGAATTGCCGAGCTAAAGAAATGTAGAGTACTTTAATCTCCCTTTGTTCTGAATGCTCTCGGACTCACGCCGACCGCGCGGCGGAAGAAGGTGCCGAAATGGCTCTGGTTCTGGAAGCCCAGTCGGTCAGAAATCTCCTGGACAGAAAGCGTGGAGGTCCGCAACAGCGACTTGGCTTTTCGAATCAGGATTTCGTTGATGCAGTCGCCAGCGGTGCTGCCCGTCACCTGTTTCACCACATTGGCCACATACGTGGGCGTCAGGTGCAGTTCGTCGGCATACCATTTGATGTCGTGATGCTCGTGGCAGCATTGATCCACCAAAGACAGAAATCGTCCCGTCAATTCCTCAGCACGGGAAAGCGGTTTCTGCGAAGAAAGACCGTCGGTGAAAAATCCGTAAAGAAAAGACACAAGTGATCGGATAAGGTGCAGGATAGTCGTTTGCCGATTCGGGGTTTCCTTCCGCATCAGTTCCTCTACGAGGTCGAGATAGAGCATTAACGTCTGCATATTGGGTGCGTCAATCTGTGAGGCGGGGCGTATGTATGCGTAATGCAATTTGTCGTATGGCAATGAAAGCATCAGTTTCTCCGCAATGACAGGCGAGAAGGACAGTAGCCTAACCTTCAGGTCCGGGGTGCTGTTGTTATATCGCAAAACGTGGTCATTAAAAATATACACAGCAGCCGGTGCTTTTAATTCAATGTCAAGCAGGTTGATCTTTGCACAGAGTGTTCCCTGTGTGATGAAAAGGATGGCATAATGGCTGGTGCGAAAGTACTCTGGCAGGTTTTCATCACCATAACCATCTATTTCCGCCACCTGAATCTCGCTGTTACGCCACGCGGTACGCTTTACGATTTTTTCCGAATCGTACAAAACCGGCAGATCGCCGTTTCTCTTCGTTTCAATCTTCATAATATCTGTGTTTTTACATTTCAGAACAATCAATATTAAAATTTAGAATATTTAAATCAATGCAAAATTTACTAAAATTCGACAAAAATACAATTTTTTTAAATTGGAATACATAAAATAGAACACATTTTGTTGTCATGAGGACATTGTCATAACGCACAACAGGTTTATTTTTGCGAAAAGTTTTGCTTATTCCATTCGTTATGAGAATTCTCTTTGTAATAGATACTTACGACACCAACAACAACGGAACCAGTATCTCGGCGCAGCGTTTTGCCGCCGAATTGCGCCGACGCGGGCACGAGGTGAAAATTCTCACTTCCAGCGAGCCTGGCGAAGACCGTTTTGCCTTGCCCACGTACAAGATGCCCATATTCCAGCCGTTGATGGACAAACATAACTTCAACTTCGCCTCTAGTGAAAAAAAGACCATTCGGGAAGCCGTTGAATGGGCTGATATCATTCATTGCTTCCTCCCATTCGCTATCGAGGTGGAAGCCAAACGCTATGCCGACAAGATCGGGAAGCCCTCAACCGCCGCTTTTCACATCCAACCGCAAAATCTTTGGTCGTCGGTAGGGTTAGGCAAGGTGGATTGGATTCAGAACGGCACCTATCGGAGCTTCCGTACCTTTCTTTACAATAAGTTCCGCCACATCCACGCCCCATCACAATTCATGGCCGATGAGATCAAGCAACGGGGATACACCGCCAAAATCCACATCATTTCCAACGGTATCCAGGATGCTTTCCTTGAGACTGGACATCTCGTTCATCAACAGGGCAGACCAGCCAAGTCGCCTGAATTCGAGGGCAAAATACCAATCATCATGATTGGCCGTCTTTCGCAGGAAAAAAGGCAGGACGTGATCATCAATTCTGTGAAATATTCGAAATATGCCGACAAAATACAGCTGATTTTTGCTGGAAAAGGTCCCGAGTACGATCATTATGTGGAGCTCGGAAAACAGTTGAAAAACCCGCCTCAATTTGTCTATCTCGAGCAACAGAAACTAATCAACATGCTATTGCAGTGCGACTTATACGTTCATGCCAGCGACATGGAGAGCGAGGCTATTTCCTGTATCGAAGCCTTTGCCACAGGTCTGGTGCCGGTCATCGCCAATTCGGAGGTCAGCGCCACTCCACAGTTCGCCCTTGACGGCCGGAGCCTGTTCAAGGCTGGCAGCTCCAAGGATCTCGCCCGCGCTGTTGACTACTGGCTTGATCATCCGAATGAGCGGAAATATATGGGAGAACTTTACCGTGTGGCAGCAAAGAAATATAGCCTGGCCAACTCAGTACGAATGTTCGAGGAGATGTTGAATGAAGAAATTGAGGACAATGCGAAACTATCCGCTCATGCTTAAAACGGCTTTGCTCATCTTAGCACTTCTGCTTTCTATTTCGGTTCATTCTCAAACGGAAGAAGCTGCGTCCCCTGTCATCCATACTGATGGATCTGTCACTTTTTCCTATAAAGACCCTACTGCAAAACGAGTCAAGTTATTCTGCGACTGCGATTTGCGAAATAACGACTATAACACTGAGAGGGAAAATATGCAGTCCGTCCGTATGAAGCCAGACAGCAACGGCGTATTCACCTTTACCACAAAACCACTCACTCCGGAAGTTTACACCTATCAGTTCAAGACACATGGACGACGATTTGTCGATCCAGACAATGCGGACTCTATTCGTGTATTGAAGACCAGACGAAGCGTGTTTGTGATACCCGGTTCTACCTTGTCTGATTTATGCATTAAAGATTCTTTGCATGGCAGAATTGAATTTTTCGAAATATGGGACACGGCCTGTGGAAAGACAAGGCGCATACTTTTGTACCTTCCCCCCGGTTATGACCAAAACGAGCAACCTTATCCAGTGCTTTACTTGTTGCATGGCATCAATGGGTACGAAAAAGCCTGGCAAGACAAAGGGCGTGCCGTACAGCAAGTGGACAAACTGATACGACAAGAAAAGATTGTACCTATGGTTGTGGTAATGCCTGATGTGAATCCGCGAAAACTTATCGGGCAAAAAGAGACGATAGGTATGATGCGCAACCTGCTTCATTATCCTTCCTGGCTGCATCGCGATTTCGAACGGGTGTTCCCACAAATGGACAGTCTGCTGTCTATCCACTATCGCATATCCTCCGACAGGAAATCGCGGGCAGTCGCCGGATTATCCGCCGGAGCTATGCAGGCCTGCAATCTCGCCAATGTTCAGGAAAATCGTTTCCAATATGTGGGTCTATTCTCTCCCGTAGTGCACCGTAAACAACTGCCAACAAATCAGGGCACCTCGTACTGGATTGGATCCGGGAAAGTGGACATCTTTCATTCACAAAGCTGTCGATTCGTCAAAAAAACAAAAAACAAGCGGATTTCCTGCGTCTTTTATAACACAAGCGGAGGACATACTTGGCGAAATTGGAGACTCTATCTCTCAGAATATCTTCAATTCATTTTTAAAAGCACAGACAAATGAAAAGATTTTTCTTTCTGTTTTTGGCAAGCATCCTGAGTCTATCCCTTTATTCCCAAGAGCGGATTGAATATCTTCCATACGGCAAAATGGACACCTGGACGGTACGTTACATCAAGGAGTCTATTCTGTTGGGGGGCAAAACCCGTGAGCTGTATGTCATCGCCAAGACCGACACCATATGGCAGAACAAGCCCTACCCCTACGGCAGAAATGGTTCCCCGTGGAGCACAAGCAATGCCTACGCCAAAGTATGCGGGGTGGAAAAAGCCGCCGTGTCAGTTACTCCTGAGCGACGGGGCGATGGCTACTGCTGCCGTCTGGAGACCACATTGCAGACCGTCAAAGCCATTGGCATCGACCTCAAAGCATTGGCCACCGGCAGCATCTATGCAGGCCGTCTGCTAGACCCCGTGACCTTGGAAGGAATCAAAGTGCCGATGAAAGCCATTGACATGGGCATTCCCTTCTCGAAACGGCCAGTGGCTCTGATGCTTGACTACAAAGCTGTTATACAGCATGGTAAGGCAATGGTGCGGGCCACAGGATCCACCAAAGTGACCACTGTTCACGGACAGGATGCGGGCGAAATCATACTATTTCTGCAGCACCGATGGGAAGATGCTGATGGCAACATCTACGCCTATCGCGTGGGAACAGCATCAGAACGCATCACTGAAAGCATCCCCAACTGGAAAAACAACTATCGCTTGACCATACGCTACGGGGACATCACCCATACCGCAAACTACAAGTCATGGGAGAAATTGTCGAAAAACCGTTTTATGGCTCGCAATTCCAAAGGAAAGATGGTTCCTGTGCAAGAAATTGGTTATAAAGCGGATGCAACGCCCACCCACATGATTCTGCAAATCTCCGCCGGCTGTCATGAAGCATTCACTGGCTGTCCGGGCAATGTGGTGTGGGTTGATAACATAAGGTTGGTGTACTGATAATGCCCAAGGGATGACTGAGTGCCATCAAATTCTCGCAGTGTAATCAGTCATAGCTGCATTTCTCCGAAATTTATGTATCTTTGCTGTCCGAGAAACCGCTGTCGATGCCCTGCAGTATTTACGGCATCCATTCCGGCAAAAGCTGACGGCATCGTGTCCATCAACGGCGAACTGACTGAAGGAAAGTCGGTTAAGGCCGGACAAACCTTGTTCAGCATCGAAAGTGGCGGATTGGCCGAGGGCAACCTCGACGTGCGCTACCAGGAGGCCGAGAACAACTACCTGTTAGCCAAAGCGGAATACGAGCGCAAACAATCTTTGGCGGCCAACACCGCGTTGCTCAACAACTTCGAGATCGTGGCCACGATCGTTATGGCGGTGGGGTGCTGGTTGGCGGGGAGGTGAGGGAAGGATCTCATGTTGCCCATTGTCTTTCTATCAGACGTGCGCTGCGGGGTCGGGCATGCCCATGTAGGCGTACTCGTAGATCATGTCGCCTTTGGCTTCGCGGGTCTCGCCGCCGGCGGGGGTGAAGCGGACGCCGCCTTTGGCGTAGTAGCGGCAGTACTGCATGCGCATCCCGATGGCGTCGTAGCGGCGCTTCAGCTCTTCGGCGGCCATCTCGTACATGTCCCAGAACTCCAGCTGGTCCTCCCATTCGACGTCGAACTCGGCATGCGAGCCGTCGGCATTTGTGAAGACGTAGTGGCTCTCCTTGGGGAACTCGCGGCCCTGGTGCACCTCGGGTTCCAGACGGGTCTTGAGTTCGAAGTGACCGTCGGTCATGAAGACCACCTTGCCGGTCTTGTTGTCCATCAGTCCGAACATGGGCAGCTGCTTGTAGCCGTACTGGCGGGCGGCGACGAAGTCGTAGATGTAGATGGTGTAGAGGTCGGTGTACATGCGTCCCGACAGCCTGTGGTGGTAGAGGGCGATGTGCATGGTGTTCATCCACTGGTGGTCATGGTAGCCGAG
>JAFXPL010000163.1 GCA_017527945.1 Bacteroidales bacterium
GTGACCCCGCGCAGCAACTTCGTGGAGACGGCCTTCTTCTACCCGAACCTCCATCCCGACGACAGCGGCCGCGTGCACATCGACTTCACCTTACCCGACCAATACACCGGCTGGGAGTTCTACGCCTTCGGGCATACCAAGGACATGCGCATAAAGAGTGTCACCGCGCTGTTGCAAAGCCGTCGCACGCTGATGCTGCAGAGCAACGCCCCGCGCTTCTTCCGCGAGGGCGACACCCTCACCCTCCGCGCCAAGGTCACCAACCGCAGCGAATCCGACCTGGACGGCGAGGTGACGGTGACGTTTTTCAACGGGGAGAACGGCGAACCTCTGGATATTCTGGTTGCGGACGCGATGAATCGCGTCCCCACGAATCGCGTCGCCACGGATGGGAAATCCCAGTTCTCCGTGACGGCCGGAGCCTCCCAATCCGTCCAATTCCGCATTATCGTCCCCGAGGGCATCCCCGCCATCGGATACCGGATGGTGGCGCGCGCCGGCAACTACGGCGATGGCGAGGAGAACCTCCTGCCCGTGCTGCCCAACAAGATGTTAGAGACAGAATCGTGCCCGTTCGTGGTGCCGGCAGGCAGCGACACAGTGCTCTCGTTCCGCCGCTACCGCACGCACAGCACCCCCACGATGCAGCCGCTGAGCTACACCGTGGAGGCGACCACCAACCCCGCGTGGCTCGCCATTCGCGCCCTGCCGTACCTGATGCGCTACCCCTACGAATGCAACGAGCAGACCTTCAGCAAGCTGTTCGCGGCGGCCACCGTGCAGCACGCTCTCGCGCAGAACCCCGGTCTCCGCGAGGTGTTCGACCGCTGGCTGAGCGACACGGTGAACGCTGCATTGACCTCCCCGCTGCTCAAAAACGAATCGCTGCGGAACATGTTGTTGGAAGAGACCCCGTGGATGCGGGACGCGCAGGACGAATCGCGGCAACGGCAGGAGACCGCCAAACTCTTCGCCGACGAGAACCTGCAGAAGGTCTTGGACAAGAGCCTCAACAAACTGCTGAACAACCAGTTGCCGAGCGGAGGCTGGGACTGGTACGGTCACCGGTACTACTCCCCATACATCACCGACCACATCATCGCGGGCTTCTACAAGTTGCAGCGCATGGGCATCAAGGTGAAGAACGCCGGCAGGATGCTCGACAAGGCCACCCGCGCCGCCGACCAGTATCAAGAGGAGCGTTATCAAGCGTACCTGAAACGGTTGGAGAAAGATCCCAAAGCCACCTTCTATTTCTCTGAGGAAGACATTCACTACCTCTACGCCCGCACGTTCGCGCTATTCGATTCCACTTGGCTGTCAAAGCCTTACGTGCAGAATCTCACCACGCAGATGATGGAAGATTTGGAGAAAGCCACATTCACCCGGCAGGCGGAGGTAGCGTTGATATTGCACCGCGCAGGTCGCCAAACGGAAGCGAAGGCGATTATGGAAACGATTCGCCAGCTGTCGATTATGGACCGTGAGAAGGGAATGTACTGGCGCAAGGAGTACAGCGGGCACTATTACCGTTGGTATGAGGCGCCCATTGAGCGACAGGCGCTGCTGATCGAGGCGTTCAACGAGATTTCGCCGCGTGAGAGTGAGCTGACGGCGATGAAGCAGTGGCTGCTGATGCAGAAGGAAGGCAACAGTTGGTCAAACACGAAAGCCACGGCGGAGGCCGTCTATGCGCTGCTGCTCGGTGCTCCGGCCGACCTGCTGCAACCTGCCACGACGGTCGTCACTGTGGGCGGCGAGGAGATTACGGCTACGGAGGTCGCCCGCGCCGAGGCAGGCACTGGCTACCTGCAGCGGGTCTGGGCTCCGGAGGAGATGTCGCCACGGTTGGCCGACATCACCGTGCACACCGACGGCACGCACCCGACCTTCGGGGCCGCGTACTGGCAGTATTTGGAGGTCCCCGACAAGGTGGAGGCCGCCGGCAGCGGACTGTCAGTGCGGCGCACCCTCTACCACCAGCCGGCTGTCGGCGACGGGAAGACCGCCGCGCCGGTGACCGCCGACAACCCCATCCGTCTGGGCGAACGCATCACCGTGAAGATTGTCGTCACCAGCGACCGCGACTTGGAGTACGTGCAGGTCAAGGACCCGCGGGCGGCGGCCTTCGAGCCCGTCAACATCCACGAGCGCAACGGCTGGCAAGGCGGAGTGTGGTGGGTGGAGAGTCCCCGCGACGCTAACAACAGCTTCTTCTTCAGCCGGTTCCCGCAAGGCACAATCGTGCTGGAATACGACGTTTTCGCCGTGCAGAGCGGCGATTTCTCCGCCGGTGCGACCACGGTAGAGTGCATGTACGCGCCGGAGTGGCGGGCACAGGGTGCGGGAATGCGGGTGACGGTACACTGACGGCGTTGGCATCGACCTCTTCGGCGTCCTGAACGACCGCATCGAGGAAAACATCGCGAGACTTGCGAAAGCAAGCACAAAAGAATTGCGGACGTTGCACTGCAATGCCCGCAAAACGTTTATCACCAATAAACTAAAGGCAGTTAACCCTTTCGTCTTGCCTACCCTATGCCCTGTTGAACTTCTCTTTGCCCTGTTTGCAGCGCGGGCATCTCCAATCATCAGGAAGGTCCTCGAAAGCCACGCCGTCGTGTTCGGCCGGGTCATACACGTAGCCGCAGATGGAGCAGACATACTTGCCCGAAGCCTCCTTCTTTTCGAAGTTCACCTTGTCGAAGACGGTCGGCACAGGATGGTCCAGATCCATCACGCGCTTGGCCTCCAAGTTCTCGTAGCCCTGCGGCGAATGCGTGGAGATATAGACTGTGGGATGGCTGCGGACGAACTCGCGCACGCGGTCCAAGGTCTCGCGGGCGGCGGGCAGGTCGTCATAGACCACGGAGAGCTTGTTCTCGTACAAGGCCTCATCCACGTAGGTGATGTCGCCGTGGATCATGTAGAACAGACCTTCGTTCTCCACAATGACGATGCTGTTGCCGTTGGTGTGGCCCTTGGCCTTGATGAGGTATATGCCGTCGGCAATCTTCTGGCTTTCAGGGAAGTTGTAGTACGCCCCGTCGGTGAAGCTGACGGGCACGAGGTTGCCGAGTCCCTGGAGTTCGGCGGCGGAAAGCTCCTCCTGGTTCACATAAACCTTCGCGTTGGGGAAACTTTTCAGTTCGCCGCTGTGGTCGGCGTGCTTGTGCGTGAGCAGGATCTTGGTGACCTGTTCGGGCTTGTAGCCGAGGGCGGCGAAAGCCTCCATGTAGCTGCAGATGTCCTTGCCGGTGTAGGCCGGGGAGTTCTCGTCGGGATTCTCCTCGGGGGTGCCGGCGGGAAGTCCCGTATCGACTAAGATGACCTCGCTGCCGGTGTCAATGAGGTAGTTCTGCAGACTGCCGCGATAGCGGATGTTCTTGTCAAACTTGTCCATGCCTTCCTCGCCACCGAAGGCGAAGGGTTGACCGTAGAATCCGTTTTTTCTGAATTTTACTGCTTTGATTTCCATTTGATTATATTTCTTTGATTATCTATAATTGCTTCGTAAAAGTCTATTTTTCTTTTGGGCATAGTCTGTTTGTCCCAGAAGTTCCACATTCACCTCCATATTCAAAAAAGGTTCGTCATCAAAACGGAGCTCGCCACCTTCGGCCATAGCCTGCGCTTTTTCCAACGCTTCGGGTTCATTCTCCGCTTCGACAGTGAGGAATTTGCATATTACTTGAGTTGCTTTGACTTGGTATTTCATATTTGTGGGATGTTTGACTTCAACTTTTTCGTTGCCATCTGTCAGAGATTCATTTCAAGTAGCAAAGATACACAATTTTCCGACATACGAAGAAAACAAAATAGTTTGTGGAGACGCGGCGCGCCCGGCTCCGCTTTCCCGTGTTCATCCCCCCAAAAAACGTTGCCCGATGCATTTGCTCGGACAACGTAAGGGTGTGATACAATTTAAGTGTTTATTGTGCGGGTTCCCATTTGCATCGGACGGGCGACCTAAAGCGCCGCCTTCACTAACCACGGCTTCGCGCCGATGCATTCGATGAGGCCGAGTTGCTCCTCGCTCCAGTACATGTCCTCTTCCTCGTCCTTCAGATACTCTTTCATCATGTCGAACGTGGTGTGGTCGTCCTTGATGCCGTCCATGCACTTGCGCAGCAGCTCAATGCCGTCAACAGACACCTGGTAGTCGGCCTTCAGGAATTCGATGGGATCCTGGTACAGCTTTTGGGCCTCCACAGCCTCCTGTTTCAGTTCGCCGCCCAAATCGAGCAGACGGTCGATGAACTGGTTCACAAAGCCCTGCTCCTCATACTGAGACGGATAAAATTCCAGTAGTTACACCTCATTTTTTATTTGGGCGAGGCGATACGGTTCACATCCACTTCCGCTTCCCCATCATCCGCATGATGCCGTCCCACCAGCGTGTGGGCAGCAGCCAGTGGAAGAAGACGATGGTCGTGGAGAGGCGGCCGATGCGGTAGCGTGTGCGCGGACGGCGGGCGCTCACGGCGCGGCAGACGGCCTTCCTCACCACCGAGGGGTCGGAGAGGCTCGACGACTCGTACATGCCCCGCAGGTTCTGCGCCATCATCCCGCCCGTGCCGGCATAGGCCGTGCCTTCGGAAGTCGCCGCAAGGTGGTCGGCGGCAATGATGCCCCAGTTCGTCTTGATGCCCCCGGGCTCGACAATGACCACGTCTATGCCAAACGGCTGAAGCTCCATGCGGAGCGCGTCGCTCAGCGCCTCGACTGCGTACTTCGACACGTGGTACCAGCCGCCATAGTAGAGCACCGACTTGCCCGCCACCGACGAGATGTTGACGATGCGGCCGCTATGTTGCCTGCGCATGGTGGGCAGCACCAACTGGCAAAGCCGCGCCAAGCCGAAAATATTGACTTCGAGCTGGTTACGCGCATCATCCATCGGTACGTTCTCCACGGCCCCGAAATAGCCGTAGCCGGCGTTGTTGATGAGCGCGTCAATGCGTCCCTCGCGGTCGAGGATGGCCTGCACCCCACGCTGCATCGACTGCTCGTCGGTAACATCCATCTGGAGAGGGACAACCCCAAACTGGCGGAGCGGTTCCATACGTTCCACGCGGCGGGCGGCGGCATACACCTTATGCCCCTGTTTCGCCAAGGCCTCGGCGGTGTCGTATCCGATGCCGCTGCTCGCCCCGGTCAAGAGAATGATTTGTTGTTTCTTATCCATATTGTGTTTTTTTCAAAAAGAACATACGCGTATGTTTTTTCCGCTTTCGTTCGGCAAAGATACAACTTTTATGCAATACGGCGTAAGCCCTGAGCATGATGACGAAAATTCTTGTCAGGTAAGAACGGTCACTCGCAAACGACCACCCCGATGCCAAAAATCCCAACTATTGGGGATAGTTCAAGAACAAGAAAGACGCTATTTTTGGCGCATGAAAAAAGACCACCCTTTGAAAATGATTAATGCAGGCCGTTACAAGGACTGTTTTTCCGAGTTAAGTCCTGAAATTCAAAAAGATGTGCTGCAACGCATGGCACACCGGGCATCCGCGTTCATTTTTCCAACCTCCACCCATTATCCCCGTGGTAAATCATCTGGCGAGTCATGCCGCCATCTATGCAGATGTTCTCGCCGGTGATGAACCCGGCCTTGTCGGAGCAGAGGTAGAGCACCATATTGGCGATGTCCAAAGGATTGCCCACACGGCCCGCCGGCTGCTGCACGGCATCAGGGCCCTCATAGACGGTATAGGCTGTGTCAATCCAGCCCGGAGAGATGCTGTTTACCCGAACCTTACCGGCAAGGCTAACGGCGAGAGCATGTGTCAGAGCGGCAACACCACCCTTGGCCGCCGTGTAACTCTCCGTCTGCGGCTGACTCATACGGTCGCGGGACGACGATATGTTCACAATGGCAGCACCCACCGCAAAATGCGGAGCGAAGAGCTTTGCCAAATAGAACGGAGCTGTCACGCCCACACTCATGGCATACTGGAATTCCTCATAGCTACACTCATCGATGCCCCTCATCAACGGCAGGGCATTATTAATGAGGAAATCCACGTGGCCGTACTTGTCAACCACTTCCGCGGCAAACCGCTCCAATGTTCCTTTGTCGGCAATATCGCCAACGAAGTGATTGCCAGGCTGCTTGTCTATGACACAAACGGTGGCTCCGGCTTTCCGAAACTCCTCGGCGATGCACCGACCAATGCCCTGTGCGCCCCCTGTGACAACAACTATTTTATCTTTGAAATCCATATTCATTACAGTTCACTCATTTGGAATCCTTCCGGATCTCCCTTATCACCCTCGCCGGGCTTCCCGCCACCACCGTGTTGGCGGGCACGTCCTTGGTGACCACACTGCCGGCGGCCACGATGGCGTTCTCGCCGACGGTGACACCAGCCAACACCTTCACGTCGGCACCGAGCCAGGCGTTGCGACCGATGACGATGGGCTTGGTGAGCAACGAATGGCGCGTGGCCGGGTCTTCGGGATGGTATTCGGTGGCCAAAACGCAGTGCGGGCCGATAAAAGCCCCGTCACCGATGGTGATACCGCCGATGGCCAGCAGCGTGCAACCGAAGTTGAGGAAACAGTCGTCCCCGAAGCGCACCCCCGGTCCGTAGTTGATGTTCAGCGGAGTGAAGACACGCACGGTGTCGGGCACCTCGCTGCGGGTGATTTCGCGCAAGCAGTCGCGCACCTCAGCCTCCGTGTGATAACCCGTGTTCATCTCCGCGACCAAACGCATGGTGCGCTGCACGTCGGCATAGAGGTCATCGCTACCGACATAATCTTTTCCTGTAAGTCTTTCGTTCATAGTTTATCATATAAAATTCGTGAAGACAATATCCTCCTTTTCGGGCAGCCCGCCAACATCAAAAGCGTGAAAGTGGCTGCTCATGCCAAGTTGAATTTCGCGATTTTCATTTTTGGATAGTTTTTTGTGGTGATTAAAAATGTCCGGTCGAGAACTCCAATAGTGACACCGATCCGGTGAAGTTATTGTTCCCAGTATTCTTTAAGGGTTTTGTGATGCCATTCGACACCCAAATTGTCGAGAATTTCGCGTTCGAAGGTTCTCTTGTAACGATTGTTGTCTTTTCGACTTAAATCCTTGGTGTTGATAGTATAGGCGTTTCGAACATCGGTATCAGTGACAGCATAAAAGTATAAATAAGTCGGGATCGAACGATTGTTGGAGTCGTAATTCATAATATTACAGCGGAATATCTTGTTCTCGGAAGCAACATGAAAAGCGATGTCATACCTGACAATCGAAGAGTCGCCCATCGAATAGCCGTACGGATAGTCCGGACCGTCATCTTCAGAAAGTTCCCCGTTATAATGGACAAAATGTCTGTATTCCGGGTGTTTGTTTTTGAAAGAGTCAACTTTGCGGACAAGTTCGCGCTGAGAAGTGTTTAGGGTATATGTTTCAGCATGGTAATTGGAGCCGCAGCCGCTAAAAAGCAGAAGTAACAGAATAAAAGTAGCATATCTGTTACAGGCACGGCCTCGTTTCCATAATCCACAACCCATAACCTATAACCTTTCGATCTTCGCCCCTAATGCGTTCAGCCGTTCCACTATGTGTTCGTAGCCTCGGTCGATCTGCTCGACGTTCTGGATCACGCTGGTGCCGTCGGCGCTCAGGGCCGCGATGAGCAGCGCGATGCCGGCGCGAATGTCGGGGGAGGACATCTTAGTGGCTCTAAGCCGTTTCTCGCGGGCCAGTCCCACCACGATGGCACGGTGCGGGTCGCACAGCACAATCTGCGCCCCCATCGACTGCAGCATATCGACGAAGAATAAGCGACTCTCGAACATCTTCTGGTGAATCAGCACGCTGCCCTTGGCCTGGATGGCCGTCACGAGAGCGATGCTGATGAGGTCGGGGGTGAACCCCGGCCACGGCGCGTCGGCAATGGTCAGGATGGAGGCATCCATCGGGTTGGTGTAGATGCTGTACGGCTCCTGCCCGTGCACCACGAGGTCGTCGCCCACCCGGTCGAACTTCACGCCCATCTTCGCAAACGTGTAGGGGATGAGCCCGAGATGGTCGCAGGCGCACTCCTTGATGGTAAGCTCCGACTGGGTCATCGCAGCCATGCCGATAAAGCTGCCCACCTCGATCATGTCGGGGAAGATGCGGTGTTCGCATCCGTGCAACTCCTTGACGCCCTTTATTTTAAGCAGATTAGAACCGATACCTTCAATCCTCGCGCCCATCTTGTTGAGCATGGTGCAAAGCTGGTAGAGATAGGGTTCGCAGGCGGCGTTGAAGATGGTGGTCTCCCCTTCTGCCAGCACCGCCGCCATCACAATGTTGGCGGTGCCCGTCACGGAGGGCTCGTTCAGCTGCATATAGCAGCCTTTCAATTGCTTGGCCTCCAACTCGAAGAACTTCTCGTCGGGCGAAGTGGAAATCACTGCGCCCAACTTCTCCAAGCCCTCGAAGTGGGTGGTCAGCGGGCGGCGCCCGATCTGGTCGCCGCCGGGCTTGCCGGAGTAGGCCTTGCCGTATCGGCCCAACAGCGGGCCGAGCACCATGATGGAGGCACGGATCTTGGCCGACAGCCGCACAAACTCTTCCGTGTGCAACTGCTCGAAATCGACGTCCTCGGCCTGGAAAGTGAACGTGTGCGCGTCAATGCGGGTCACTTTCACCCCCATCAGCTTCAGGATGTCCATGTAACGCCGCGTGTCGAGGATGTCGGGGATATTGGAAATGGTGACGGGCTCACGGGTCAGCAAAACGGCCGAGAGCACCTGCAGGGCTTCGTTCTTCGCGCCCTGCGGGGTGATCTCGCCGTGCAACCGATGGCCGCCTTCGATGATAAATTCTGCCATGACTTTTTCATTTTAACCCAGGGCTGCGGCCTCCGGCCTTACCCTGGGCTGACATATCTCGCCCTTACAGGGCTGCTCAAGGAATTATTTTTAAGTTAATTGTTTTATTCACTAATCACCAATCACTAATCACCAGTCACTAATCACTTATTCCGGGATTACAATCGGGAAATTCTGCGTGAACTCCATGCGGTAGGGTGCACCGATGATGTTGGTCAGGAAGTCGGTGTATTGGTCGGTGAACATGAACTTGTTGGGGTCGTAGTAGGCGGCGGGCAGCGGGAAGTTGCCGACGTTGCCCATCTCGATGGCGTCGGTGTGGAACTCCTCAAGCTCGTCGTAGGGCACGATATCGCGCAAAACGGGCATCTTGCCGTAGTCCTCGCGGAGCAGCAGATCGACGACCTTGTCGGCCAGCGTGGAGGTCAGCCGGCGGTCGTACTCGTAGCACTTGCCGGAGCGCGGGATGTAGCCGGAGATCTGGCCGCGGGCCTCGATGCCGAGCTTCTTGTTGATTTCCGATGCGATGACGCCGCTCACACCGCCGAAGCGCGGATGACCGTACTCGTCAAGGTCGGAGCTAGCATACACCATGCCGAGTTCCTGCTTCTCGTCATCCCACCAGCGCACACCCTCGGAGGCGGCGATGATGAGGCTGTGCTTCGGGGAACGCATGTACATCTCCTTGACCGTCTCGAAGAAGAACTCCTTGCGTTCTTTGGTCATCTCCACCTCGGGCACGAGGGCCAACTGGGCGCCGCCGAAGGAGGCCGTGCCGGTGAGCCAACCCGCGTCGCGGCCCATCACCTCAAGCACCATAATGCGCTGGTGCGACTCGTTGGTGGTGTGCAGCTTGGCGGTCAGCTTCTTTATGGCCATGGCACCGGACGGGAAACCCGGACAGAGCACCGTCTCGTGCTGCTGACCGTTGTAGTGGTGGTAGGTGTGGGTGCGAAGGTCATTGTCGATGGTCTTCGGGAAGCCGATGACCGGGATGCCGTATTTCTCGTACATCTTCTTGGCCGCGCCGTTGGTATCGTCACCGCCGATGGTCACCAAAACGTCGATCTTGTAGCGTTCGATGTTGCGGAGAATCTGCTGGGAACGGTCCTCGGGGCTCTTCTTGCTCGGGAAGGGGTTGGTGCGGGAGGAGAGCAGCGCGGTGCCGCCATAGAGGCCGTTGTAGGGAATATTGGTCAAATCGACGATGTCGCCGTCGCCGAGCAGGCCCTTCCAGCCGCGCAGCACGCCATAGACGCGGAAGCCGAGCATGGAGGCACGGTTGCGCACCGCCTCGATGCTGGAATTGATGGCCGGGGTGTCGCCGCCGCCGGAAAGAATCGCCAATGTTTTGCCGTTGAAGAGTTTTTCTTGTCTCATACGATATTATTATTTGATGTTAAAAATTGCCTTTTATCCAGTCCCAGTTATTCTGGCGGCCTCCTGAATTTCCGGAGGTTGCCGTCCCGCCAAAAGAGCCGGAATATCAACGTGCAAAACTACACAATTATTCAATACAAAAATATGCTATCTTTGCCGCCCCGTCAAACTCACCCCAACTCCCCTCCCCCAATCCCAGAACCCCCTATAATTCCTGATTTATGAATTACAACACCCTCCCCTCCCCCTGCTACATCCTCTCGGAGGAAGCCTTGTTAACTAACCTGCAACTGCTGGACCTCGTGCAGAAAGAGGCCGGCGTGAGGATCATCTGCGCCTTGAAGGGCTACGCTTTCTGGCCGTCGTTCCCGCTCATCCGCGAGTGGCTCAGCGGCGCCACCGCCAGCTCCCTCAACGAATCGAGGCTCATCGCCGAGGAGATGGGCTGCGAGGCCCACACCTACGCCCCCGTCTATACCGACCAAGACTTCGAACAGCTGCTTATGTACAGCAGTCACCTGACGTTCAACTCGTTGGGACAGTACGAGAGGTTCCGCGAACAGGCGATGGCCTTTCCCAAGAAGGTCTCGCTCGGACTGCGCATCAACCCCGAATATTCGGAAATCGAGACCGATCTCTACAACCCCGCCGTGCCCGGGTCGCGCTTAGGCATCCTGCGCGAGGACATGCCCGACACGCTGCCCGAAGGCATCGAGGGGCTGCATTTCCACGTGCTCTGCGAAAACGACAGCTACGCCCTCGAACGCTGCCTGAAGGCCGTGGAGGAGAAATTCTCCGACCTCATCCGGCAGTGCAAGTGGTTCAACATGGGCGGCGGCCACCACATCACCCGCGCCGACTACGACATCCCGCACCTCATCGGCCTGCTGAAGGACTTCCGAAAACGCTACCCCAACCTCCAAGAGGTGATTCTCGAACCGGGCGAGGCCGTGGGCTGGCAGACCGGCGTGCTGACCTCCACCGTGGAGGACATCGTGGTGAACAAGGGCATCAAAATCGCAATGCTCAACGTCTCCTTCGCCTGCCACATGCCCGACTGCCTCGAAATGCCCTACAAGCCGACGGTCTTGGACGCCTCCGAACCCGACGAACACAGCAAGTACGTCTATCGTTTAGGCGGCTGCTCCTGCCTCGCCGGCGACTTCATCGGCATGGGCGACTTCGCCTTCAAGGAGCCGTTGGAGATCGGCGACCGTATCGTCTTCGACGACATGATCCACTACACGATGGTGAAGACCACCTTCTTCAACGGGGTGGCGCATCCCGCCATCGGGGTCATCCACCAGGACGGCCAGTTCGAGATGCTCGCACAACCCGGCGACTACGCCTCGTACAAAGCGAAATTAGGGTAACTATGAATTAGGAATGGTAAATAAACAAGGATAGAGGACAGCAGAAATGGCATTTACATTGAAAATACGGGAAAACGATGCACAGCAGGAGGTTTTCGACCCCGTGCGGCAGAAGTGGGTCGTGCTCACGCCCGAGGAGCGTGTCCGACAGATTTTCATCCTCTACCTGCTGAATGTCAAGGGGTTCCCGTTGTCGCACCTCTCCGTCGAGCACGCCGTGACGGTCAACGGGATGACCCAGCGTTACGACCTGGTGGTCTTCGATGATGCGTTGCAGCCGTACATGGTGGTGGAATGCAAGGCCCCGCATGTGAAGCTCACGCAGAAGGTAGCGGAACAGGCCAGCCGCTACAACAGCGTCCTGAAGGCCCCTCTGCTGTGCGTGACGAACGGGGTGGAGAAGAAGGTGTTTGAGATTGATTTTGAGAATGGGAGGATTCGTGAATTAGGGGATTAGGAGATTAGGAGATTAGGAGTTTAGGAGTTTAGGAGTTTAGGAGTTTAGGAGTTTAGGAGTTTAGGAGTTTAAGTAATAATTTGCTGATTACCGCAGATCCCGCAGGTGGACGGTGACGATGGAGGAGATGGGCTTGCCTGAAACGGTCGCCGGTGCCCATTCGGAACCGCTGACCACTGCGGTAACTTTCGCGCGGAACGCCTCGTCTTCCTGTTTGTAAATTTCCGGCATGTTCTGGACGTTGATCAACGACACGGAACCGTCTTCTTCCACGAAAAAGCGGATTTCCACGGGATCAAGACGCGGATCCTGCATGTAAGACTGGAACTTTTGAAGCTGGCCGCGCAGCCATTCCTCGAACTGGCCTTCCATGAAAACGGCCGGTGTAAAACCCGGAATTGACTCAGAAGCAATTCGTTGTTCTTCGTTGAAGATCCGATTTTGAAAACCCTGATCATCCACCAAGCCAACAATGACTTCGTCATTTCCCGTTTTTTGCTTATCCTCACCCTCATCGAGCAGAAGACTTTCATCGAAAGTGATCTCCTTTTGGGCCGTATCGTGCCTTGATTCAGGGTCGAGTACAATTCCCCGCAACTGCAAGGTATCGCAATTTTCCTGCCGCTTCTTTTTCTTCGACTTGTTCTTTTCCGGATTACAAGCGTCCGGCTTGTCATTGTTTTCTACAACAATGGCGCCCATCCAAGAAAGAGCAGACTTTATATCCCGGACAGGAGTCTTTCTGGAGTTGTTCGAAGAATCGGAACTCACGGGCTCGGAAGTCGCGCAACCGGCCATCGTCACCGCCGAGAGGGCGATGCCCGCCACCGCCACGGCCTTGCCGAGGACGCGCCGTTTCGACAGCTCGTGTTCGAGGTAGCGCACCTCCGACTCGCAGTAGGGGCACGTGCCCGCGCAGTCGCCCGTGTGCGTGCACTCGCGCTCCTGCAGCGGGATGTTGTTGGCTTCGGCGACCCTCCGCCGCACCTCCTTCAGTACTTTGCATGTGGATTTTCCTCGGGGCATCGTTAATAACTACTTGTCAAAATAATGACCTCGTAATGAGACCACGTTGATTACCTGTTCCTCTTCGAAGATTTCGTACACAATGCGGTTTTTCTTATCTATCCTGCGAGACCAATATCGGGATAAATTACCCGTCAATGGCTCCGGATGACCTAACCCTGAACACGCGTCAGTTTTCATGGACTTCAAAATCTTTTGTATTTTTCGCTGGTTTATGACCGCTCCGGATTGTTTCCAATAGTTCAAATCATCCAACGCATCGGGTGAAAACATTAACTCCATAGGTTATCCACATCAACTTTCACACATTCTCCGTTCAAATAAGCCGCGTGTCCCCGTTGGACCTTTGCCACAAATTCTGGATTATATTCCAGTTCATCATTTGACACCACAACGGCCCCTCTGCTTTTGATTTTGGCAATCAAGTCCGCAATGACAGTGTCATTGTTGTCGTATGTAATGGTTACCGTACACATAATATGTTTATTTTGTCGTTCGATATAATGATGCCGCAAAAGTATAAATTTTTCTCACACAACTCTTCTCCAGTTCCTTCAAAAGCCGTCCCAAACCGCACTTTTAACCGATTTTAACACAAGAATGGCGTTTAAAGGCGCTTTTTCTGCCGGGATAATCACCGCAAGATCCAATAAGGATATTCCTGGAATATCATATCCGTAGGTGGGGACATCTTGGGGTTGAGTGTCCAACGGGGCATGTTGTCGATAATACGGTAAAAGGCGCCAAACATGCGCTCGTCCTCTTCTCCTGAAATCGCAAAACGCAGACGGACATCCACCACCTCGCCGTCTTGATTGAATTCCAAAAGGAAAGCATTGTCATTGACGGATTTGTACTTCGAAGAACGCTCTTCTTTCCGATATTGACGTCTTTCTTTTTTCCATTGTTTTTCCATCATACGCTCAATAGGATCACGGGAGTGTTTTATTTCTGACCGTTTTGCATGATCCAGTTTCGTTTTTCCCTTGAGCCACTTCCGCAATTCCGGATTGTTTTTCAATTGACGGTGCATGAAAGACTTGAATGTGCCATATTCAGAAGGGAAACGCCACACGTCTTTTCTGACCGATCGTGGGGCCGACACCGTGCCGTCCATAGCAAATTCAGGCGGTTCAAAAACCACTTCTATAGTGTCCAAACTTGTCGGGAGATTTGATTCATCGGCTGTGTCGATTTCCGGTCCATTATCCTTTTGGGGCACAACGCCCATCATCCGGTAGGTGTCGCAGGGTTTCGCGGAATCCGGAGCCGCAGGGTTGGTCGGGCCGGCATGTTTTTGCGGTCCGGTGCCGGCTTCAGGGGTCTCCGGTGTCTGCGCGGCCGCCGGTGCCGCCGACAGCATCGCGATGCCCGCCACCGCCACGGCTTTGCCGAGGGCGCGGCGTTTCGACAGTTCGTGTTCGAGGTAGCGCACCTCCGATTCGCAGTAGGGGCACGTGCCCGCGCAGTCGCCCGTGTGCGTGCACTCGCGCTCCCGCAGCGGGATGTCGTTGGCTTCGGCGACCCTCCGCCGCACCTCCTTCAGTACTTTGCATGTGGATTTTCCTCGGGGCATCGTATTGAAATTTTAACGGGACAAAGATACAAAAAGATTTGAGGCACTGAAATGAAAAAATATTATTTTTGCAGCCGTAAAATAATTCTTTAATAGAAAGCAAAAATATGGAATATACAGCCATCGTGAAA
Organism: Bacteroidales bacterium; assembly: GCA_017527945.1. The sequence goes on from JAFXPL010000163.1 coordinate 14,770, forward strand.
ACGACCATTCCGAGGCACGCCGACATTGACGAAGAGCTGGCAGACGCAATCTGCAAACAGCTCGGAATCCCCAGAAAACGCTAATTGATTTCCCCAGATCAATTTTTCGGGATAAACGGAAACGGTCCGTATAGGTAAAAATTATATCTTTGCCGATTACAAACAATTGTTTGCAACAATCTTATTATTTTAGATTATGACACAACAAAGAAAAGCAGTTTCAAAAGCAGTTGTCCTCTTTTTGCTAACAACAACTTTCTGTCTGTCAGCATTTTCTCAAAACACAATTTCCGGCGTGATACAAGACGTAAAAACCGGGAAGCCCGTGCAGTACGCGAATGTGAGCCTGCTGCGGCAGAGCGACAGCGTGCTGGTGGGCTACACTTCCGCCGACGAGAAGGGCGCTTTCCAGCTGCAGATGGTTCCGGACAACGACTACCGATTGGTGGTCTTTTTCGTGGGCTACGAGAATTACGTGCAGATGATTTCCGTCAAGAAGGACGTTGACCTCGGCACGCTCAAGATCACCCCGGGGACAGCCACCATCGGCGAGGTGGTGGTGAAGGGCGAGCGGCCGCTGTTCGCGGTGGATGGCGAGAAGACCTACTACAACACCGCCGAGGACCCGACCGTGCAGACCGGCACCGCCTCCGACGTGCTGCAGAACGCGCCGGGCGTGTCGGTGGACGTGGAGGGCAACGTCACCCTGCGCGGCACCTCCAGCGTCGAGGTCTGGATCAACGACAAGCCCTCTCACCTCACGGAAGAAAACCTCAAGACCTACCTCCAGCAGATGCCCGCCAACAGCATCGACCACGTGGAGGTCATCACCAACCCGTCGGCCCGCTACGGCTCCAAGGCCGACGGTATCATCAACATCGTGACAAACAGCAAAGTCAAGAAGAACCAGTTCATCAGTTTCGGTGCCAACGCCTCCATCAAACCATACGTGAGCCCGTGGATTTCCTACGTCTGGAGCAACGACAAAATATCCATCAACCTCTACAGCAACTTCTCCTACTCGATGGACCGGCACTTCGGGAAGGGAGACCAGACCATCTACCAACCCGGCGAAGAGGGCCGCGAGATGGTGAGTTTCGAGACAGACTCGACCTATTCCAAGGGCAACCGATACGGCGCCGGCATCCACTTCAGCCTCGACTATGACATTGACACGGCGAACACCCTCTCCTTCTGGGGCAGCTATTGGCCGAGCTGGGGCGACAGCAAGGGCTACAACGAGCAGTTCCAGGAGTTTTTCCTGCTGCCGGACACCGTTTTCTACAAGGAGAACGCCACGGGGCGTAACCGCAGCCACTGGGGCGGTTTCGGCGCATACTACCAGCATAAGTTCGACAACAAGGGACACAACCTCTCCGTGGATCTGAACGGTAGCACGTGGGGCTGGATGAGCAAGTCGGAGCTACACAAGCTCTTCCTCCAGCCGGTCGAGAGCAAGCGCGACCGCCTCATGGACTACGACGGCAGCTCGTTCAATGTTTCGGGCGAGCTAACCTACAACCGGCCCTACTCCGAGAATGGCGAGATTTCCCTGGGCTACTACGGCGCCATAGAGCGTGACAAAGGCTATAACTATGTCGATACGATGCAGGCGGGCGCGTGGGTGCGCGATTCTGTCCGCAGCTATTTCCACCTGTCGCCGCAGTTCGAAAACCAAGTCTTCTTCACGCTGCAGCACAAGTTCGGCAACTTCACCATCAAGCCGGGCGTGCGCCTCGAACACACATACGTCACGTTGCGCTATCCCGACATCGTGCCCGACACCTTCGGCATCCGCAAGCACTATTTCCACATCCGGCCGTCGCTGCACCTGTCGTACCGCACCAAGTCGATGCACAACTTCCGCCTGAGCTACACTTTCCGCAGCAGCAACCCCGACGCCGACCAGCTCACGCGCTTCGTGGAATTCGACGAGGAGGACTTCAGCAGCGGCAACCCGGAGTTGAAGTCCATCCTGACGCACTCCTTGGAGGCCGGCTGGCAGAAATACTGGACCAAGTACGGCTCGGTGGGCCTCACCCTCTACTTCCGCGCCAAAGACCGCGACATCAACACCATCAGCGTCCCCGCCTACCACGATCTCTACGGCGAACTGGTGCGTTACTCCTATCCGGTGAATGTCGGCAAATCGTCGAACACGGGACTGGAGTTCAACACGATGTACCGCCCGAACGCCATGCTCAACGTCCGCTTCTACGCGAACGTCTATTACGCCTATTTGGAGACGATGTATAACGGCGAGATGTACAAGGCCGACAAGTGGACCTACAGCTTCAATGCCAGCGTGTGGGCGAAGCTGTGGAAACGCCTGGAAATCAGCGTGTCCGGATATTATCAGTCGCCTTCCTTGTCGTTGTTCAGCACGACTCTGCCTTACTACAGCATTAACGCGGGACTGCGTTGCGACTTCTTCGACAAGAAGCTGTCGGTCTATCTGAACGCCAACGACATCTTCAACTGGAACCGCTGGGGCCAAAACAACGACAGTCCGTACTATGTCTCGCACAGCACCTACAAGTACAACTCCCGTTCAGTGTCGTTGGGCTTCACGCTGCGATTCGGCAAGATGGAGCTGGAGCAGCAGGCACGCCAGGGCGCGGCCAGCGAGAGCAGCGGCGGCGGAATGGGAAATTAAGGGATATGGAGGAGGCACAGGCCTCAACTTCCGAATGCTCTCACGAGCATAGAGATGCAGAACACCGCTATTACGACGAACAGGACAAAAAGTACAAACATGATGGTGAAGGCGGTCACGGTCTTCAAGATAGTGCGCCACCAGCTGTAGCCGCTCATCTGTTTGAGAGGGATTATCGTGAGAAAAATGGCGTACGAGGTCAGCTTTGTTAGGCCGAAGAAACTAAACACGATAGAATAGATGGTGTACATGTTGGCGATATAAACCAACGAGATGAACAACTCGGGATAGCGCAGGTCGGGGATGTTCGGGCTGTGGCGGAAAAAGAAATATAGGTTTCCCGAAATGAGCATCAGTATCAGCAAGATGTTTATGCTGGGGTATTTTTGCGCGAAACGTTCCATTTTGTTTACCACTCCATACACAATGGAATGTATTTTCGCTTGTCTTGGATATTCTTCTTTGAAGCTTTTAGCGGCATCTGTTTCCGTTTTGTCAGTTCCTTCCGCATCCTTTCCCGCAGACACCTCCACCTGTTCGGTTTCGGAATCGTCTTGGAGAGGCTGGCCCGTGATGTTCAGCCCGTGGGTTACGAGGAGGGAGATGGCGGCGAGCAGGAAATACATCTTGAAGGGGGCGAAATAGGACATTCTCATGCCGCGGAGGTAATCGAGAATCAAAAAGCCGGGGCGCAGGATAATGTCCCGGATGGTACGGAACATTCCGCGCTCGCCCATGCCGTATTCATTGACAAAATTCTCTGCCGCCACCTTCATGGAAAAGCGCTGTGTGGTTGCGGCCTGCCCACAACGAGGGCAGTACTTGCCGACATAATGGTCATGACAGTTCAGGCACTCGTGCTCTTCGGTTGACATCGGCGCGACCTTGCAGGGCCGCTCGCGCCATGCCCGGAACTTCTGGATTTTCTCTTTAAGTTTCAGTTTCTTCTTCATAATCAGTTGGAAGATTTTTCAGATTGCGTTTGTTTTGGTAGTTTTTTGGGGAAATATCCAGTCGGTGACGCTTTCCAATTTATTGTTCACGCGGCCTCAGAAACCTGCGAACGGCATGAACAGCGGCGGGAGCAGCAGGAGGAATCCCAACACGATAAGTGCCAGAAGGAACTTCCAGATGAACTTGAACCAAGTGGCATAGGGAATCCGCGCCACGCCGAGCACGCCGATAAGCACACCGGACGTGGGGGTGATCATGTTGGTGAAACCATCGCCGAACTGGAAGGCCAGAACCGTCAGCTGCCGCGGAATCTCCATCAGATCCGACCATTCGGCCATCATCGGAATGGTGAGCGCGGCCTTGGCGGAGCCCGACGGGATAATCAGGTTCAACAGGTTCTGCATCACGTACATGGTGGCCGTGCTGCCGACGCGGCCGGCCCCTTGCATCCCCTGCGCCACGGCGTAGAGAATGGTGTCGATGATGTGACCGTCTTCCAGAATGATGATGATGCCGCCGGCCAAACCGACCACGAGCGCGGCCACGAGAATGTCTTTGCAACCTTCCAGGAAGCTGCGAACCACCTTGTCGAATTTCATGCCGAAGGCGATGCCGGCGGAGACTCCCATCGCGAAGAAGAGGCCCGCAATCTCCATTACATACCAACCATAACCCAACACGCCCGTCACGAGAATCAGAATCGTGAACAGCAACAGCGTAAGTATCAGATGGTGGACGGACTTCCGGGTCGCGAAGAAGCCGATGAGGACAAACAAGGCCGCCCAAATCGGGAAGAGCATCACACGGCGGCTGCCCATGCCGACGGTGATGTCGGTGTAGGGCATCGTGACGGCGCAGTATATCAGGACTGCGGAAATGCAGCCATAGACGATCCAGGCGGGAATGCCGGATTTCACCATCTCGCGTTGCGAATCCGTCACGGCCGTTTTCTCGCGCCAATAGCTGTCAATGCTGTATGTCAGCGACTTTTCGGGATTTTTCTTGATGTAATTGGCATATATCAGCGTGAAGACAATGGCGATAACCGTCAGGATGATCCAACAGAGCAGCCGGTAGCCGAGGCCCGAAAAGGTGGGCAGCCCGGACAGTCCCTGCGCAATGCCGATGGTGAAGGGGTTGAGCATGGCGCCCGCGAAGCCCACGTGCGCGGCCACGTAGCACATCAGCACCCCCGTGATGGAGTCGTAGCCCATCGAGACGGCCAGCGGTACAAAGACTACAATGAAGGCGATGGTCTCCTCGCTCATCCCGAACACCGACCCGAACAGACTGAACATCAGCATTATGGCAATAATCAACAGATTATTGACCCCGACCTTTCGGAAAAGGGCGTGCTGCTGCATCCGCTGGGTTTTGTCCAAGAAAAGCCAGATGCCCCGGTTGATGGCATCGGTTTCGTTCATCACCCAGAATGCACCGCCGATCATCAAAATGAAGACGATGATGCCGGAGGTGCGCTCAAACCCTTTGAAGAAGGCGGTGAAAACCTGCCAAGTCTGGGGCGCGGAATCCACGCGATGGTAGGAGTCGGCGACCACCACGTTGCGCTCGTGTCCATCAACTGTAACCGTCTGACGGTCAAATTGTCCGGCAGGCACAATCCAAGTCAGGACCGCGCACACGGCGATGATGCCGAAGACAATGGTGAAAGTATGGGGGATGTTGAATCTGGTACGCATTGGCTGGTTCAAGGTTCAGGATTCAATGACATGCTATTTGACGGCACGGACTTTCGCGCTCAAACTGACGAATCCGAAATTGTCGGCTTTGTCGGCGCGGCGATAGACGGTGAGGGTATAGGTGCCGGGGACTTTGAACTTGCGCCGCGGATAAACGACCACGTCGATTTCCGCATTGTTGCCGTCTCCCGTGGGCTTGATGCCCGGATTCTCTTTTCGGTTGAGCAGGAAATGGCTGGTGGAGAATGATTTCATGCCGTCGGGGGTGCTCAAGGTGAGGGAGAGCGGGATGTCCGGCAAAGCGGCCACGGTGGTGTCGTAAACCAATGCGACGGACACGTCATAGTATTTGGCGGTGTCTTCGATGGTAAAGTTGAAATCCAACACCTCTTCCTCGAAAGCCCAGTTGGTGTTCGGGAACTCATGGCGCACCTCCTGAATGTCGTTGCCGCCGCGCCGGTTGGACAAACTGTCGCACGCAGCGATGCTAAAAAGCAGAAAGACCGCGGTGAAAGCCGCACAAATCCCTCGTTGAAAACCTATCTTCTTCATACTAATTGCTATTTTAATTGTTTTATTGTCAATAATTTACACAGCCATAACACGCTGATTCGCTTCTCTTCCGTTGCTTTTTCCCGTATTCGAAATTTGTGTACTTTTGCCACCCCTAAAAACGAAAAAAAGCAACGGCAAAAATAACATTTTTAAGATGGCAAAGCAACAAAAATACTATGTGGTGTGGGAAGGGGTGACGCCTGGGGTTTACGACAACTGGAATGACTGCAAGAACCAGGTCTATCATTTCGAGAACGCCAAGTACAAGTCGTTTGAGAGCCGCGCTGACGCAATGGCGGCTTTCAAGCAGGGTTACAAGAAATTCTACAAGGAGAATCCATCCCCGAACAATTCCGCGAAACAGTTGCTTCTGCTCCAGGACCAGCAGAAACCAATCTTGCGGAGTCTCTCCGTGGACGCGGCATGGAATTCCGTGACGAAAGTGATGGAGTACCGCGGGGTCTATACCGAGACCGGCAAGGAGTGGTTCCACAAGGGGCCGTTCCCTCATGCCACCAACAACGTGGGCGAGTTCCTGGCCATCGTGCATGGCCTTGCGCTAATCAAACAGCAAGGCTTTGACATTCCGATTTATACCGACAGCATGACCGCCCTGTCGTGGGTGCGCAAGAAGAAACACAACTCCGTGATTCGCCCCACCGCTGAGACGGCGGAAGTCATCAACCTGTTGGCCCGTGCCGAGAATTGGCTGCGCAGCAACACCTACGACACTCCCATCTACAAGTGGAATACGCCGCTATGGGGCGAAATTCCGGCGGATTTCGGAAGGAAATAATGGGCTTTTAGCCATTAGCTGTTGGCGTTTGGCATATCTGCCAACAGCCAACAGCCAACAGCCAACAGCCAACAGCCGACTACAATCTGTCGATGCAGTTCAAATCGCTGAACGCCACTTTGAGGCGCTCGACCATGGACTTTTCGCCTTCACGCAGGAACATGCGCGGGTCGTAGTACTTCTTGTTGGGTTTGTCTTCGCCTTCAGGGTTGCCAATCTGACTTTGCAGGTAGGCTTCGTTTTTCTTGTAGTAGTTCATCACGCCTTCCCAGAACGCCCATTGCGTGTCGGTGTCGATATTCATCTTGATGACACCGTAGCTGATAGCCTCCTTGATTTTGGCGGGTTCGGATCCGGAGCCGCCGTGGAAAACGAAGTTCACAGGATTCGCTTCGGTGTTGAACTTCTTCTGGATGTATTCCTGGGAGTTGTGCAGGATGATGGGCTCCAATTTCACATTGCCGGGTTTATAGACACCATGGACGTTGCCGAAGGAGGCGGCGATGGTGAAGTTGGGGCTGATCTTGCTGAGTTCCTCGTAAGCGTAGGCCACATCTTCAGGTTGAGTGTAGAGACGTGCGCTGTCGATGCCGGTGTTATCGACACCGTCTTCCTCGCCACCGGTGATGCCGAGCTCGATTTCGAGAGTCATCTCGATCTTGGCCATGCGGGCCAGATACTTCTTGCAGATTTCAATATTCTCTTTCAGAGGCTCTTCCGAGAGGTCGAGCATGTGGGAGCTGAAGAGCGGTTTGCCATTCTCGGCGTAGTATTTCTCACCTGCGTCGAGCAGCCCGTCGATCCAGGGGAGGAGTTTCTTGGCGGCATGGTCGGTGTGCACGACCACGGGAATGCCATACATCTCGGCCATGCGGTGGATGTGCATGGCGCCGGAGATGGAACCGGCGATGGCAGCCGCCTGGCCGTCGTTGCTCAACGATTTGCCGGCGCAGAACACGCCGCCGCCGTTCGAGAACTGGATCATCACCGGGGAGTTCACCGCCTTGGCGGCCTCCATGACGGCGTTGATCGAGTCGGTACCGACCACGTTCACTGCCGGAAGAGCGAACTTGTTAGCTTTTGCAATGCGGAAGATCTCCTGGAGATCCTTGCCATAAACCACACCGGGTTTCACTTTGGATAAGATTTTCTCTGACATGTCTGTTTATTGTTTACTATTTACTGTTTATTGTTCTATGTTCAATGAATGCCTAATTGGGTGGCAAAGATACTTTTTTTTCGATTAGGTATTCCATAAAAAAAGCGCGAATCTCTTCGCGCTTCCATCATATTACCAAAACAATTGGCGATTATTATTCACCAATTTGTCTGCGGATAAAACCTGTGCAGGCCAATCCTTTTTCCATTCTCTTGATGTAGTCACCGACGCTTTCTTTGCCGTCGCTGCCCATCACGAGCACTTGATAGGTGAGGGTGCTTTCCTTGAAGAACTTCACCAAGCGGCCTTGTGCGATTTGCTGGATTTGTTTCTCGTTAAGGTTAGCGGCAGCCTTTTCGGCTTCCTCAGCCTTGATTTTGCGGGCCAGTTCAGCCTGTTCCTCGGTGATCCAACCCTTGGCCATATTGGAGTTGATATGGTCGTCGCTATCGACGTGGGCGGGGTTGATGCCGGCTTTGTGCAGGGCGGAATCAACGGCTCTTTGGATCATTTCGAGACGGGTCTTCTCGATGCCGATGGCGAGTTCGCGGTCTTTCACATCTTGCGGGATGGCATTCTCGTCGAGGGCGACGGGAGCCATGGCAGTGATATGCATAGCAACGTTGTGGGCTACTTCGGCAACCTTTTCGCCAGTCTTGTTGAAGCCCACGAGGGTGGCTTTGTGGTTGCCCATGTGGTTGTAAGCCTCCACGTAGGCGGCCTCGATCACCTCATAGTCGGGGCATTCGATCTTCTCACCGGTCTTGCCGGTCATCTCGATCAGTTTCTCGGCCACGGTTTGTCCGTCGAAGTTCATGTTGAGCAGTTCGTCCTTGGTCTTGATGTCAGCGGCCATAGCTTTGTCGAGGACGCTGTCAGTGAAATTGACGAATTCCTCGCCCTTGCCCACGAAGTCAGTCTCGCAGGCCATGGCGAGCATGTAGCCCTTAGTTCTGTCGGCGTTGGTCTTGGCGATGATGCGTCCTTCGTTGGAGGCGCGGTCGGCGCGCTTGGCGGCCACTTTCTGTCCTTTCTTGCGGAGGATGTCGCGTGCTTTCTCGAAGTCGCCGTCGGCTTCCACGAGGGCTTTCTTGCAGTCCATCATGCCGATACCGGTCTCTTGTCTGAGTTTGTTAACATCAGCTGCGGTAATATTAGCCATATTGTTGTAAGTTTTTTTCGTGATTAAAAATTATTCGTTGTTTTTGCGGGACACTCTTCTGCGTCTGCCGCCGTCGCGGTCGTCGTTCTCGCGCTCTTCGCCGTCGTTCTCGGCGTTCATCTCAGCGATTTCCTCTTCCATGCGGTCCTTGTTCATCTCGCGCTCGGCCTGTCCTTCACGGATGCTGTCGCAGATGGCTTTGAGGACCACGGCGATTGACTTGGATGCGTCGTCATTGGCCGGGATGGGGAAATCGACCATGCGCGGGTCGGGGTTGGTATCGATGATGGCGAAGGTGGGGATGGCGAGTTTGCGGGCCTCGGCTAGGGCGATGTGCTCTTTCATGATATCCACGATGAAGACGGCTGCAGGAAGGCGAGACAGGTCGCTGATGGAGCCGAGGTTCTTTTCCAGTTTAGCGCGCTCGCGGCTGATTTGCAGGCGCTCGCGTTTGGAGATGTTCTGGAATTGGGGGCTTTCGATCAGACGGTCGATGTCGCTCATTTTCTTGACAGCCTTGCGGATGGTGAAGAAGTTGGTGAGCATGCCGCCGGGCCAGCGCTCGGTCACGTAGGGCATGTTCACTTCCTTGACCATGCTGGCTACGGTTTCCTTGGCTTGTTTCTTGGTGGCGACGAAGAGGATCTTGCGGCCGGAGCGTGCGATGCTCTTGGCGGCGCTGCAGGCTTCCTCAAGCTTGTCCATCGTCTTGTAGAGGTCAATGATGTGGATGCCATTCTTCTCCATGAAGATGTAGGGAGCCATGGCGGGGTTCCATTTTCTTTTCAGGTGTCCGAAGTGACAACCAGCTTCTAAAAGTTCTTCAAATTGTACGTTTGACATTTTCTTTTTTTTGATTTGTTTACATTCTTGAAAGCAACGGTGGAGTAGTCTCTAAGCGGGAATCTTCACCGTTTCGATACTAAACACTGTCCAAGTGAAATTCCGATTAACGTTTGGAGAATTGGAATCTCTTACGGGCCTTGGGCTGACCGGGTTTCTTACGTTCCACCATACGCGGGTCGCGGCGCAGGAAGCCCTGGGCTTTCAGTGCGGGGCGGAGTTCGGGGTCGATTTGGGTGAGCGCCTTGGCGATGGCCATGCGGAGGGCCTCGGCCTGGCCGGTCACGCCGCCGCCGTCGAGGTTGGCCTTGATGTCATACTGACCCATCAGGTTGGCCACTTGGAGGGGTTGCTCGACCTTGTACTGCAGGGTGGGAACGCAAAAATATTCCTTGTAATCACGGTTGTTGACCATGATTTGACCGCTGCCGGGCTTCATATACAGACGGGCAACTGCGGTTTTTCTTCTGCCTAATGTATTGATTACTTCCATTGTTATTTAATATCCTTAATGTTAATGACTTTGGGTTGCTGGGCCTCGTGCGGATGGTTGGGTCCCACATAGACGTGGAGGTTGCGGAACAGCTGGGCACCGAGTCTGTTTTTCGGGAGCATGCCCTTGATGGCGTGTTCCAGAATGCGTCTCGGGTCCTTGCGCATCAGCTCCCGCGGGGTCGCGAAGCGCTGTCCGCCGGGATACGTGGTGTGGTGGACATACTGCTTGTCCGTCCACTTGTGGCCCGTGAACTTCACCTTCTCCGCGTTGATGATGATCACATTGTCGCCGCAGTCGAAGTGAGGCGTGTAATAAGGCTTGTTCTTGCCTTTCAGAATGCGCGCCACCTGTGTAGCAAGGCGGCCCACAACCATCTCCTGGGCGTCAACGACCACCCATTCTTTCTTGACGATTTTCTCATTCGCCGAAATTGTTTTGTAACTTACTGCATCCATTTTTTCAGTTTTGTCTTTTTTTTGCGAGAGATATCTTCACCCATATCTCTCTGATTTTTAATTTTTTTCCTTTGCTAACTTAAGGATAATAATCGAGTTTTTTTAAGCGCGCAAAAATAGACTTTTTTTTGATATTGTCAAGGGTTGTTGAAAAATATTTTTCAACATCAGAAGTCATACCCTACCCCCACATAGAATCCCACCCGTTTCTTGTTCTTGCTGTTCCAGTGGGCATTGGCCTGTATCGGCCCTATCTTGCTCTTATAGGCGACCTTCAGACCGGCGGCGTAGATGGCGTGCTCGCTCATCCCGTTTACGTTGCCGTCGTGCATCGCCGCACCCACGAGGGAAAGGTACAGGTTCTTATAGACCTTGAAACGGAAATCGACATCGACCATCGTAAGGAAGTCCTGGCAGTTGGTGCTCCCGTTGAAGCCGATGAACGGCATCTGGTGGTCAAAATACCGTCCTTCCAACACGCCGCCCACGAAGTTGTACATGTAGTCGTTGCCGTCAGCATGACCCAGGATGTAGCGGCCTCTCAGCGAGGGGATGATGTGGAAGAAGCGGCACACGGGGATGGTGCCCTGTATGCTGGCCGCCGCGTAATGTGTATTGACCGGCTTGTAGTCGTAGCTGGCGGTGACGCGGAGGCCTTTGTCCGGGAAGTAGCGATCGCTCTGGTTGTCGAACGTGAGCCGGAAATAGAGGTAGGGGTGGAAGTTCGCCCAATCCCAGCCCTTCACCAGCCCGAAGGTCGAGAAAATGTTGTAATAGGGGGTGTGTTCGAGACGGAAGCCCACCCGCAGGTCGAGGCGGCTCCAGTGGGTGTCGGCCCCGTAGATGTCGAGGACGTTACGCCAGGTTTTCTGGTAGTATTGGGCGGGCTCGTATTCCGCGTCGGGGTCGTCCCCTATACCGTCGAAGTCAAAGCTGAAGGCGCCGTTCAGGGTACGGTACTGCGACTTCAGCGCGATGCCGAACATGGGTCCGCGGACGGGGATGTAGCAGAAGTCGAGGCGCAGGTAGGGGGAGATGGAGAACCGCGCCGTAACATCGAGCCTTGGACCGAAGATGCGGTTGCGGCCGAAGCCGCCGTTCAGCAGGATGGCCATCCACTCCTCCGTGTCGGCCCTGATGCCGATGCCCAAGGCGTTGATCGGACGCTTCACGCAGTCGTAAACCAGCGAGTAGCCCTCTCCGGTGCTGTCGGCCACGAGTTCATAGGTGACCTGCGAGAAGGCCATGGTGCTGTAGATGACCGACTGCGCAATCTCGATCTCGTGCTTGCCGTAGCGCGTGCCCGGAACTATGCGGAGCTTGTCCTTGAAATAGTTCATCTCCTTGTCACTGAGACCGTCGAACCGCACTTTGGAGATCAGCACCTTCGTGGTGGCGAGGTCTATGGCCTTGGGACTTTGCAGCACTCTCCCGCCATGGCCCACGATGTCGGCCAGGCTGTCGAACTCCCGCTCGTGCTGCGCCGCCGCCGCGTATCCGATGCGGATCATCTTGTCGATTTCCTCGGTACTGAAGCTCAGCGAGCCGTAGCCGGCCAGATTCGGGGTGACATAGATTGTGGAGTATTGCACGTTGCGCTTGTGCGCCTCCAAACTGCCGGAGTATTGGGTGGTCTGCATCAGCACCTCCGCAATGTTGTTCACCTCGTCGTAGTCGCGGGGCATGTAGAGCTCCACGCCGATGATGACATCCGCGCCGGCAGCCTTAGCGACATCCGCAGGGAAGTTGTTCTTGGTGCCGCCGTCCGACAGGATCATGGAATCGACCCGCACAGGGCGGAAGTAGCCCGGGATGGACATGGTGGAGCGCAGCGCACTGATCAGGTCGCCGGAGCTCCAGTGCTTCTCGGTTTGGGTCACGATCTCCGTGGCCACACAGCAGAAGGGCAACGGGAGGTCGGCGAAATCGATTTTGCCCTGATAATCCACGGTCTTGGAACTCATCAAGTTATAGATGTTCAACCCGTATTTGATGCCGGACGGGAGGCTCTTGACGAATTTCTTCCGGTCAAAGGGGAAGTCCAGCAGGTAAGTGGATTTGTAGCGTTTCTGGTCGTAGGAGTAGTACTCCGCCGGAATCTCGTCGCTCATCATCACATTCCAGTCGATGCCGCGGATGAGGGAGTCGATTTCATGCACGCTGTAGCCGAGGGAATAGAGGCCGCCCATCAGTCCGCCCATGCTGGTGCCGACGACAAAGTCCACAGGGATGCCCTTCTCCTCCAAATATTGCAGCACGCCGATGTGGGCGGTGCCGCGCGCCCCGCCGCCCGCCAGTGCCAAGGCCACGGTCGGACGGTGCTGGGTGCGGCGGATCTTCGCCATCCGCTCCTGCATCTCCTTGAAGAAGAGCGAGTCAGCGACTGGGTCGTAGCTTTGGTTGACCAGCATGGAATTCTGGCCATACCCTTCGAGAAGACCTGCCATAAGGCTTAAGACAAAGAACACCGGCAGCATCCGCCTGCCTGTCCATTTACGCGTTGTCATCATAATCTTATCATTTTTTTGATACCGTAATACGACGGCGTTATCACTTATATATTTAATCTACGTTGTACGAACATTTTCCGTGTGGTGGTGAAGAACATGGCCACGCCGGCAACGTGCACGGCCACCACGGTCCAGAAGGCCGCAGCGTAGCCGAGGTATTCGGCGATGACACCTCCGAGGACGATGCCAATCCCCATGCCGAGGTCCCAGCTGGTGAGCAGCGTCGAGTTGGCAGTGCCGCGCTCATTGTGGTGCGCCACCGAGATGATCATGTTCTGGAAGGCCGGCCATAAATGCCCGTTGCCGAGCCCCACCAACAGGGCGGAGGCATAGAAGCAGACCGGGTGCGGCGAGATGATGAAAACGGTGTAGCCAACGGTGGAGATGAGGATGCCGATGCCGGCATTTCGCACCAACTTCCCTTCCCTCAAAGACTTACCTCCTTGCAATCGAGACAGAATCAGCCCGATGGAGAGCAGCAGGAAGAAGGTACCCGAGCCACTGGTAATGCCCAGCGTCTCCTTGGCGTAGATGGCCAAATAATTGCTCATCACGCCGTAGCAGATGGCGAAGAAAACCATGTTGGCACCGATGAACCAGCCCCGGATGAGGAAAAACCGGTCGAGCGACAGCTTCTTTTTGTCGGCGAGGACTGGACGTGTGGGCAGTTTCACGGATGCGGCGACGACTGTGCTGAGCAGAGCGAAGAGCAGGGCGACGACGAACAGGATGTTGAAGTCGTCGAAGTATTTGTAGAGGGCGATGCCGGCCGTCGGGGCGATGGCCGTGGCGATGTTGTTGCTCAGCCCGTAGTAGCCGATGCCCTCGTTGCGACGCGAAGAAGGCAGCACGTCGATGGCGACGGTGGAGTTGGCGACGGTGCCCCCCCCGAACGGCCCGCCGTGGAGCGTGCGCACCAGGGCGAAGAGCAGCAGCGTGCCCGCCAGCAGGTAAAGGCCGTAGAACAGGAAGCTCAGCAGCATGAAGAACACCAGCACCTTTTTCCGGTCGAAGGAATCGACCACATAGCCGCTGAACGGGCGGAACAGCAGCGCCGCCACCGTGTAGCCCGACAGCACCAGCCCGATCACATCCTTGCTGGCCCCGAAATGCTCGCTAAGGTAAATCGGGAGCAACGGCGTGAGGATGTAGAAAGCAAAGAAAAGCGAGAAATTCGCCACCATCACCTTGATGTATTCCCGATTCCATAAAACTTCTTTGGTCTCCGACATTTCTTTCTTTATTTTCGGGCGGCAAAAATACGAAATTTTGAGGTTTAGGAAGTTTAGGAGGTTTAGGAGGTTTAGGAGGTTTAGAAAGATTAGAAAGATTATTGCGGGTAAGATTTTTAAGTGTTTGATTCTTAGTTTTTTCCAGTTTTATTTTCGTTTTTTCGCCGAGGCTGTTGTGAAAAAGTGTATCTTTGCGGCTTAAATTCTCAGGAAAATGAATGCAAAAAACAGATATTTGAAGAGCGTTGTCTTGTTCCTCTGCACCATGCTGGTGTTGTCGCTGTGCGCGTGCAATAGCTCTCGCAACCACGTACATAAATCTACCCGTTATCAAAAGGTTCGCACCAACCACACGCCCAAGCGCAACGCCACCACCTCGCAGAACACGACCTACTACATCAAGAAGCACTCCACGCGCAAGAGCCACGACGGGAAGACGATCAAGCACAAGGCAAACAAGAAAAACCAGCGCCGTCCCAGCAAAACCAGCAAACGTTAGTCTATGAGCAGAATGTTAATCCGTTATATCCTCCTGTTGCCGCTGTGCCTGCTTCTTTTCGGACAGGTGTCGGCGCAGGAGAACATTATCCAGTTCAACGTGGTGAACGACACCGCGCACATTGATGCCGACATCGAGGAGGATTCCTTAGGCAACCTCATCAACTCGATGTATGACTCCAACCTTGACAACGTGGACCACGGCAACGGCCTGCTGTTCACCTACTTCAACTGGATGCCAGGCTTCAACCTGTACCAGAACTTCGACATCGTGACCATCCACTACCGTCACACGGGTTCGGCGGCGCGTGACACCATCGACCTGACGGGCTACCACCATCCGGCCCAATACCGCATCACCTCCAACTACGGCTACCGTCACCGCCGCATGCACCGCGGCGTCGATCTCGGCTACCCAGAGGGCACCCCCGTGGCGGCCGCCTGGGACGGCATCGTCCGCATCTCCAAAGGCACGGCCAACACCGGCGGCTACGGCAACCTGGTGGTCATCCGCCACGAAAACGGCCTGGAGACCTACTACGGCCACCTCTCCCGCCGCCTGGTCAACCCCGGACAAATGGTGAAGGCCGGCGACATCATCGGCCTCGGCGGCAACACCGGCCGCTCTTACGGCTCGCACCTCCATTTCGAGGTCCGCTATCTCGGCAACGACATCAACCCAAACCGCCTCATCGACTTCGACAACTTCAAGGTGAAGTACGACACCCTGTTCATCTCCGGATACACAGTCTCCGTGCCGAACCCGACCGCACAGGACATCCAACAGCAACAGAAGCCCAAGAAACCGGCTGCCTCGGCGCAATACCACAGGGTGCGCAAAGGAGAAAACTTGGGCAGGATTGCCATCAAGTACCACACCACGGTCTCGAAAATCAAGAAACTCAATCGCCTGCGCGGCGATTTCATCCGTGAGGGCCAGCGGCTGCGCGTGCGTTAGCCATGGGCCGTACTTTCTTTTTTGGCCTCCTCCTTTGTCTTCTGCCGGGCTTCCTCGCCGCGCAGAATACCTTTTACGACTTTGGCTTTGAGCGGGACGGACACGTCCAAGTGGAAGAGAATTGCCGCGTGTTGAAGTTCCCGTGGGCAGGCGGCCTCAACTCCGTGCGTTTCTCGGAAATAGACCTGGATTTAGACGGCATCCCCGACCTTCTCGGCTTCGAGAAGCACGGAGACCGGCTTCTGCCGTTTCTCCGCAGGGACGATGACTATGTGTTTGCGCCGCAGTATGCGCATTGTTTCCCGGATTTGCATGATTGGGCCATCCTCCACGACTACAACCATGACGGCAAGCCCGACATCTTCACCTACGGACTCGCCTCCATCCGCGTCTTCGAGAACATTTCCACAGACACGCTGCGCTTCCGCCCGGTCACGGATGCCTTACAGGCCTACTACTATAACGGCTATACCAACATCTACGCCTCCCCCGACGACTATTTGGTGGTGGACGATGTGGATGAAGACGGCCACTTGGATATCCTGAACTTCTGGGTTTTAGGCAGATATGTCCATCAGCTGCGAAATTACGCCTCCGACGGCGAACCGTTTGACTTCCGCTTGGAAAATGAATGCTGGGGCCATTTTTCGGAGGCGGCCGACAACAACGTCGTCACCCTTTTCACGGATTGCGCCGACAAGTCCGGCGACGGTCCTACACGGCACACCGGCTCCTCCATGCTGTTGCACGACTTCGACGGCAACGGCCTGCCCGACCTGCTGCTTGGCGATGTCGATTCCCCTTACAATATATTATTATATAACCACGGCACGCTTTCGGATGCGCGGATGACCGAGCAGGACACGGCGTTTCCGACTTTCACGCCCATCAAGCTCTACTCCATGCCGGCGGCATCCTTCGTGTCACTGCCCGGACATGACGCCCCGTCGCTTGTGGTGTCGCCGTCGGACCCTTCCCTCACCAAGTCGCAGGATCTGAACAGCGTGTGGGTCTTCGATTACGACACGCAGATTCAGCAGTACATTCTCACCCAAACGGATTTCCTGCAACGGGAGATGCTGGATGTGGGCAGCGGCTGCCATCCCGTGCTTTACGACTTTGACGGAGACGGGCTTCTGGACTTGTTTGTCGGGAACTACGGCCGGTTCGACAGCGCACAGGTGGTGAACGGGTGGCTGACCTCCCATTTCTCGGCATCGGTGAGCTACTATCGAAATGTCGGGACATCCTCCATGCCGGCATTTTCGTTGCAGACCCGCGATTTTGGAAATCTTAAAACAATGGGTCTCAATGCATTGCATCCCACTTTTGGGGATTTTGACGGAGACGGGCAACCGGATATGCTCTGCGGGTTGCAAGACGGCTCCTTAATGTTGGTGCCGCACGACCGTCTGCTGTTCGGGGACGCTTCGGTGGTGATGAACTATGCGGGAGTGGATGTCGGCGAATGCGCAACCCCGCAGTGCTTCGATTTGGACGGGGACGGGAATGCGGACTTGGTCATAGGCAACAGGCGCGGACTGCTGTCCTATTATCGGGGTGACGGCTCGGAAGCAGGTGTCTTCCAAAAGATCACCGACACACTTGGGGGGGTTGACATGCGCGACTTCACGCAGTCCTATTTCGGTTACAGCGTGCCGTACCTCTATCGGGATGCGCAGCGCGGAACCGTGCTGTTCTGCGGAGGCGAGCAGGGCGAAATCGCTTATTACAAACAAATTGACGGCAATCTGTCGGGTGTTTTCGAGAAGTCGGAATCGAACTTGGCAGAGACCATTGCCGGAACTGCGCACGGTTTCCGTGAGGGCAGGAGAACGGCTCCGGCAGCGGCCGACCTCAACGGCGACGGGCGACCCGAACTGTTAATCGGCAACTATGCCGGCGGAACGGCCTTTTTCCGCGGGGCGATTCCTCCAGCGCACACGTCCGCGGGGGCGTATGAAAAACCAGCATCGCTGCGCGTCTATCCAAACCCGTCGAGCGGCGTGTTGCATGTCGAGAGCGACCGCCCGCTGCAACGGATTGCCGTTTACGACCTTTACGGCCGGCTGGTGATGGCTTCTGGCGCGGCGCAGACAGCGGCGGTGCTGGACGTGTCGAGGCTTCCTGCGGGAGTGTATTTTCTGCGGTCGTCACTGAGCAAGGTCGTACGGGTAGTGGTGACCCGCTGAACGGAAAGGCCGCACAGCACTCCGTTGCTGTTGGTATGAAATTTTTCGAAAAATGCTTGGCTTAGTGTATTGTATTTTGTATTAATTTTGCCGCGATATTTTTCTTTCATACTGTTTGGTGGGCTTCGCACTGTTGCCGGAGACTGGGTGAAAGGTGAATATGCGGAATTTCCCCTACGGGAGCTCACCCAATTAAAACTCAAGAAATAAGAGACAATGAAGAAAATCATCGTATTGTCGCTGGCATCGTTTATCGTTCTTTCATGCCTCGCCCAGGAAAACCTCCCCCGCACCTACGACTACGACGCCGCAGGCAACCGCATTCTGCGATCCACGATTGAGGTCGATGCTAAATCGTTGCAGTTCGGGCAGCCTGTTGCCGGCAGCTATTACCGGCTTTCCAATCTGGCAGGACAGCTGCTTTCAGAGGCGTGGATTACAGGAACAACGATAACCATAGATCTTTCAGCGTATAAAACAGGAGTTTATATGCTGA
>JAFXPL010000164.1 GCA_017527945.1 Bacteroidales bacterium
CTGACGATGATGTACGACATCTTCGAGCCGCACGCGCAGCGCGAAGCCACCGACCCCCACACCGACCGCACGGCCTACATCGTCAGACAACTTATGGATCTGCTCTCCACGGGCATCAGCCGCACCGAGCGCGAGGTGAGCTACTACGCCGAACGGCTGCACGTGTCGCCGAAATACCTCTCCGCCACCGTCAAGCGCGTCACCGGCCACAGCGTCAGCAGCTTCATCGACCGCCACACGGTGCCGATCCTGAAAAAATATCTCGATAACGAACGGCTTTCGCTCACGCAGATCGCCGACCGCATGAACTTCACATCGCTCTCCTATTTCAGCCGCTACTGCACCAAGCACCTCGGCCTTTCGCCCAGCGAGTACCGCCGCAGCTTGCAGCCGAAGGGGTGAGCGGAAACCCACGGCCTTTTAGCGCCCAACAATCATTTGACAACCTTTTCGAAGTCCGTTGCGGGATGCTTGCAGATGGGACAGATGAAGTCGGCAGGAAGTTCCTCGCCCTCGTACTCGTAACCGCAAATGACACAGCGCCATACGGTCTTTCCCCCGTCATCCTGACCCACAGGCTCGGGCTTCGGTTTGATGTGTTCTTGATAATAGTTATACGTGGCCGATGGCACATCATTGAGCACTTCCGCCTCTGTGACAGGTCCGATGAAGAGGAGATGCGAGCCGAGATCGACAACCTGCTCAACTTCGACAGAAATGTAGGCGTTGGTGCCGCGCGTGACGGCTAACGTGCCGTTGGCAACACGGCGGAAGTCTCTGAAGTCAGCGAACTTATCGACCTCGCGGCCGCTTTGGAAGCCGAAGTGCTTGAAAAGATCGAAATCGGCGGCCTCGCTGAGGATGGAGGCGGTGAACCGGCGCGAGCGCTGGATGAGTTCAGTGGTCAGATTGCCCTTGTTGAGGGCCACGGAGATGCGGTCGGGCTGCATGGCCACCTGCATGACAGTGTTGCTGATGCAGCCGTTGTCGCGCCCGCCATCGCAAGCGGTGATGACGAACAGACCGTACTGGATATTGAAAAGAGGGTTGCTCATAAAAACAGGTTTATTGAGAATGCAAAAATAACAAAATTGTGGAATGCTTGCAACGCCAGAAAAAAAAATCCATCATCTCGATTTTTATTGTATTTTTGCGGGGTGGCAGAAAAGATTGTTTTTTTTATGTTATTCATCATCTTAAAAAGTTGAATTTCAAACAATAGAACAATTCTTCAAGTCACTTTTTTAATGCTCGATTCCTGTTTGCCGGGCGAGCTTGTAAAACATAAATTAGTCATCAAAAACATTAAAAAGGAGAACAATATGATTCTGAAAAAACTTAATCCGAGCCACCCCGACATTCCGGCTCTCAAAAAATTGTTCGAAGAGGCATTCCCCGAAAACGAGCGTCCCATGAGTCTGGACGGCATACTCGCATACCTGGACCAGCTGCCGTGCGACCTGCTCGGCGTTTATCCCGATGAGACCCCGGATAAGTTTTCCGGATTCTACTTCGGCGTCAGGGGCGAGTCCGGTGTCTATGGCGTTTATTTCGCCACTTGTCCGGAGCTGCGCTCAAGCGGCATCGGCGGCAAGGCTTTCAAGGCCATCCTTGAGTACTATGGCGACACCCCGTTCTGGTTCTCTTACGAAAGCCCGTTTGAAGAGAGCGACAACGCCGAGCAGCGCGAGCGGAGACGCAGATTTTACCTGAAGAACGGCTTCCATGAAACCGGATGGTTCACCAAAATGAACGGCACCGAGTTCATCATCGCCTGCTCCAGGGAGGATTTCGACAAGGAGGCATTCGAAGCATTTGTGGGCGCCATGATGGCAGGCACCTCGGGTGCGGCGGTTCCAGAATTATACAGACGGGACGACGTGTACACAAAGTAAGACAACGGGCCATTTCTACAAGCCTGCAGCTGTGCATATTTTCGAAAACAATGAATTAACGTAATTTATGACAACGAAACCAACGATTATCATCGGCAATTTCATCACGATGGATGAAAAAAAGCCCTTCGCCAAGGCAGCGCTGGTCAAGGACGGCGTGTTCGCCTATATCGGCGAGGTGGATGAGGCAAAAAGACTCGGCGGCTCCGACGCACAAGTGCTGGACTATGGCGACAACTACATCTACCCCGGCTTCCTCGAATCCCACAGCCACGGCCATCTCGCCGGCGACCGTTTTATCGGGCAGGCGAACCTGATGGAAGCTGGCTTGACCGACTATGCCAAATACCGCGAAATCATCAAGGATTTCATCGCGAAGAACCCCCAGCGCAAGTTCTATCTGGCATCGGGATGGGTTGAAAACGAGGAATATGTCAGCAAGGCCTATCTTGATGAAATCTGCTCCGACAAGCCGCTGTTCATGCATACCGGCGGCGGGCACTCCATGCTGCTCAACACCAAAGCGCTGGAGTGGGCCGGCATCGACGCGGCATACGCAAAGAAAATCGGCTACGACATGGTACATGTGGACGCCAACGGCGAACCGGACGGCTACATCTGTGAAAATCCCGTCTTCGAGATTGTACCGAAGCTCCCCACCACATTGGATGATGCCAAAGCCTATCTGCTGGCATGGCAGGATTTCGCCCTCAGCAGCGGCTTCACCGCCGTCGCCGACGCCGGCGCGGAGCTCGTTTACCGGGATTCCCCCAAGGCCTACCATGAACTGGAAAAAGAAGGCAAACTGAAGCTGCGCACATACGCCTATATGTACGTCCTTGACAACATTGAGGACCCGAAGGCGGAGATTGCCCGCATCGCCGCAGACCGCGCCACGTACAGCGGAGAATACTTCCGCGTTGTCGGTGCCAAGGCCTTCTTAGACGGCGTGACCGAAGCGCACACAGCCTGGCAGAACCAAGACTATCTGGACCAGCCCGGTTATCACGGCGTGGAACGCTTCAACGACCATGACAAGATGGTGGAACTAATTACGGAAGCGGACAAGGAGGGACTCTCCGTCCATGTCCACTCCGAGGGAGGCGGCGCCGTCCACTTCATGCTGGGCTGCATCGAGGACGCACAGAAAATCACCGGCGACCTTGACCAGCGCAACGTGCTGGCGCATCTGCATTTCGTAACCCCTGAGGATATCCGCCGCATGGCGGCAACCGGCTCCATACCGGCAGTTCCGCCACTGTGGACAGCAGAGGTCCCCGGAACATACGATTTGGAAGTCGCGTATGTCGGCAAAGAACTGGCGGAACACTCTTATCCCATCAAGTCCTTCTACGATGCAGGCGCCAACGTGGTCTTCCATTCCGACTTCCCCGTCTCCCCCATGATGAATGTCAAATACAGCATCTACACGGCGGAGAAACGCTCATACCCGAAGGAGGTGCTCGGCGGCATCGACAAGCCGCACAATCTCAAGGAAGCCATCACCCGCGAACAGTCGCTGCGCGCCATGACCATCAACGTTGCCCGCCAGTGGCGCCAGGAACATCGCATGGGCTCCATCGAGTTCGGCAAGATTGCCAACATGGCGGTGTTCGACTGCGATTTCCTGCATGACGACATCGAAAAGGTCGGACAAGCCAACATTGTCGCCACCATCGTGGACGGCGAGGAAGTCTTCAGAGCGTGAATCTGACCCGGATCCAACATACAAACGCGAACAAAATCCATAACAAAGAGAATCGGGAAAGAAGAAGAAGTCGTGAGTAAAAAGAGTCTGATCTGGAAAATACCATGCATCTTGGTGGGTACCGTCTTGGGACTGGTGCTGTTGCTGGCTATTGCCGTAACCGTTGTCCTGGTCACGCCCAGAGCCCGTACGGCCGTCCTGCAAAGAGGCGTGACGGAAGTCAACAAGCGGACCGATTGGGATGTGGACCTC
Source organism: Bacteroidales bacterium (assembly GCA_017527945.1). The sequence continues at coordinate 3,856 of JAFXPL010000164.1, forward strand.
GGACGGCTCTACCTCTCCCCTTTCCACCATTCCCCGATGATTCTCTATCGCGCCTACAAGGGCGAGAGCGACCTGCCGCTGCACATCGAGATCGACAGTCTCTTCATCGGCCACCGCGGCCACGACACGCTGCTCTACGTGCACGACCTGCGCCTGCAAGGCAACGTGCTGAAACCCGGTGAAGGCGTGGCGAACACGGACTTCACGGCCCGCACCATCGTGGTGGACCAGCTGTTGCTGAACCAGACGACCGTCCACTCCGACACGCTGATAGCAGCAGTGGGCATCGACGCGATTGTGGGACATCTGGATGTAAAGAGTCCTGGACTCAGCATCACGAAGGGAGAGTACCCGCTGCACGGGCTGAAGCTGGCGGACGCGTATGTGGGCATCGGCCTGCGCGACACCCCCGCCGACACGACGGACACGACCTCCACCCCGATGGCTTTCGACATACCGGACGGCGAGCTGCGCAATGTGCGCTTCGTCCTCAATCCATTGGGGCTGGACCTGAGGGCCAAAACCCTGAGCACGAATGTATTGGCCGATGTGGGCGGCAATAGCTACGACGCCCGCCGCCTGAACGTAGGGGATTTTTCGCTCACACTCGGCAAAAAGCATTTGTATCTCGACACCATCCACGGAAATGCCTTGGTAGATCTGAACACCGACTTGATTAACTCGACGGGATTGCACGCCCGCTCCGATTCCCTTGGGGCGAAAGTCGATTTGGCGAATGCAAAGCTGAATATCGAGACGCTGCGCATAGATCTGGCCGGTCATGCCGATTATCGCGGCAGCAGGGCAAACTTGAAGGGGTTCTACGACATTGACGATGATGTCTATGACATGATGGTGAATGTCGAGCAAGTAGATGCAAGGCCCTTCCTCAAAGACAGTTCCCACGTGGAATTGGCCGGCGAGATACATGCGCGGGGCAAAGGGCTGGATCCCCGCTCCGCCGCGATGAAGTGCAAATTAGCCATGCAACTGACCAACGGCGTCTATAACCAATTCAACGTTTCCGGAATGATGCTGGAAGCCGAACTGGCAAACAAGACCGTGGTCGGGAACCTGCACCTGCCGGTGACGATGACGGACAAGGACATGCAGCTGAATGCAGAATCGGAGCATCAGTTCCGCGTGTCGGATTTCCTGACACCGGAGCGGATGAACGTGGACTACCACACGCAAATGAAAAACGTGGTCGCGCACGTGGCGGGCGAGGTTTTCGACATCGACTCGCTGAACCTCGACTTCACCACGGACACCTCCACAACGCTATACCTGACCACGCAGGGACTCACCGTCGATGCGCAAAGCCCGACGCATGTCCTCCGGTTGGTGGACAACGTGCAACCCGTGTTAGGGGTCGTCACCGACACTGCGTTTATCGACGCCATCACCTCGCTGCAAGACCTGACGATGTTGGACACGCTCCGACGACTCATTCCGGGCTTACAGGCATCCATACAACTGGAGCAAGGCAGCCCCGTCCAGGCCATCATCGAACGGAAAGGGCTGGACATCAACGAAGTGTCGCTGTTCTTGCAATCCGACTCCCTCCAAACAGATTTGGCGTTGGACGCTTCCATCCCGTACATCGACCATCCCGGCGACAGTGCGGGGCTGCGCCTGCCCGCTGCCTCGGCGGCATTGCGGGTAAGCATGACGGAAGGCAAGACCACCGCCTCGCTCACGGCCAACACCAGCATCACCGACGGCGTGATGAGCGTGGAAGGCATCTGCACCGATGCGATGCTGCAACTTGACCTGGAACGGAACGGACGCGAGCTGAACGGAACCGGACACCTCGCGTTGGACAGCCTCCTGTATGGCAACACGGAGCTCGGCAACCGCACGGCGGACTTCCTGATCTCGCCGTCGGAACTGTATGAGAACACCCTGCGAGCAGACGTGCGGTTAGACGACATCCCGCTTGAGCTGGTGAACAGCATCCTGCAATTAGAGGACATCGACCTCTACGGTCTCGCCCAGGCCAAGGCCACCGCAGACGGCTGGCCAACTCGTTTAGACCTCTCCGCCGAAGTGCTGCCGATAGAGGTGAGTGCCACCTACAAGCCCTACGATGTGACGTTGAGCTTGGGTGAAACACCTATCGTCATGGAACACAATAACCTGAAACTCAACGATGTGCGCATCTATAGCATCGACAGTTCCTACCTGGCTCTGAACGGCGGGTTGAACCTCAACACCATGCGGTTGGATGTCGATCTCTCCGCAGACAAGTTCTCTCCGGTGAAATTGGAGCAGGGCGGACCGTTCCCTGTCTATGGCGACTTAGCGACCGACATCCGCGGACGCGTGACCGGGCCGTTAGACAGCATTTTCGCGGACGTGGATATCACCATCCTGCCCACCACGGACATCACCTACCCGATAGACAAGAAGAACCTGGCGCAAGTGAAGCCGTCCGGCACCATCAACGTGCAGTACAACACCGCCGTGGGCGAGCTTGACTTAGGCGGAAAACTCTATGTGGATGACGGGCTGATTCGTTATTCGCCCAATCTATACCCCATCATGCCTTTCCATGTGGATTCGGGAAGCCACGTCGCCTTTAACGGTCCCTTAGGGCAGGCAATGGTGAACGTCTCCGCCTCGCAACAGGTGAAGGCGGATGTGCAGTCGGAGGGCGAGGAGACGCGCCGCGTGGTCTTCAACACGGGCGTGCGCGTGAACGGCCAGATCGATTCGGTGGGGCTTAAAACCATCGGATTTTTCCTCGAAGCGCCGAACGACGAGACCATCACGCGCGAGCTCACCTCCATGGATGAAGACACGCGCGAAGGCATAGCGGCCGTATTGCTGACCACCGGAATGTATATGGGCGAAAGCAACGTGGCAGCGCAACGTGACGGATATGCCCTGTCCAGCATCGTCAACAGCCGCCTCAATGCCGCCATGGCCAACTCCAAGATGGGAAAAATCGTCGATATTGACATCAGCAGCGGACAGACCGTGCATGCTGCCGGCAAGACCAACGACATGAACATCGCCATCAGCAAGACGCTGTTCAAAGACAAGCTGCGCATCACGGTCGGCTCCACCATCTCCGACAATCCGGAAGTCAACAAAGCCAACGGGTTGCTCAGCCTCATCTCCGCAGAATACAAGCTGACCAAATCCGGCAATGTTTTTCTGCGAATGTACTCACAGCGCGACTATGACAACATCCTGGAAGGCGAACTCAACAAGTCAGGCTTGGGCGTGGGGGCCACCAAGCAGTGGAAACGCAACTATTTCTTGCGCTCCTTGGGCGATTCCATCCCGCGTACGTACAATCTGTCGGCGGATGCGGACGTCGCCTACCGCTCCAACAACAGCATCGGCCCGAACCTCACGCTCACCCACTCGATACGCAATCTCCTGGGACGCGGGGAGACGTTCGTGGTCAAAGGCTACGGGGCCTATTACTGGTCGCTGCGCAACCGGCATCCGGGAGACCCGAAAGTCACCGACACCTATAAGTTCGGTGCCGACGCCGCCCTTGTCTTCCCCTACCTGCACTGGGTGGGCAACAACAACCCTGACGGCGACACGCGCTATAGGATAGGATACAAGTACGAGAACATTGCCGGCGGATACGGTATCCACAAGTTCTCGGGAGCCTTCTCGTATTTCATCCGCCCGTCCCGCCATGTCACGCACGTCTTCACGCCTTTCTCGCTCTCCGTGGTCAAGGTGAATGTCGAGTCGGAAGACCTGATCCACAACGCCACCGAACATCCGGAACTCCTCAAAGTGCTTGCCGGGGACGAGTTCGTGCCTTCTGTCGGCTACGGAATCACCTACAACGACTACCGCACCAAGCGGCCGGTCAACACCATGATCGACTTCGAAATCAAAGAATCGGGCAACTTGATCAACGCCGTCTATAGCCTCTTCGGGCGTAAGTGGAGCGAGCAGAACAAACCGATTATCGGCAATGTCCCGTTCAACCAGTTTGTAAGAGTGACGGCCGAGCTGTGGAACAAGTTCAACTTGACGGAACAAGTGTGTATCGCGACGCGCCTTTTCGCGGGTGCCAACATCCCGCTCGGGAACTCCGCCTTTGCCCCGCTCTCCGAATCCTTCTACGCCGGCGGCCCCAACAGCCTGCGCGCGTCCGCGCCCTACGCCTACGGACCGGGCAATTTCTACAGCCCGAAATACAACCAAAACTTCTTCCACGCCGGCGACATCAAGCTCGAAGCCAACATCGAGCTGCGCTTCCCCATCGTATGGAAGCTCTACGGCGCCGTTTTCCTCGATGCCGGCAACGTTTGGAATTGGCAGAACACCTCCGAACTCCTCAGCAGCGAAGACTATGCGGCACTTGTCGAAACCATGGCGCTCACCGAAGATCTGCAGGATGGATTTTTCGGGAATCCGAACCTCGCGAAACAGATAGCCCTGGGCACGGGCGCGGGACTTCGCCTCGACATCGACGGACTCGTCCTCCGTTTCGATATGGGCGTGGGCATTCACGCCCCCTTCCAGACCTACAGGTATGCCAAGGATGGCACCCCTGATTACACACGGCCGATCACCACTTACTACAATTTGCCTGCCCTCGACGGCATTCGCTTCAACTTCAGCATCGGCTATCCGTTCTGAGGTTCTTCGCCTGAGCCTCTGGAAAAGGACAGCCGTTCACTGCCATTTCGAGAGCCGTTTGGATTTTCGGCGAGAGATTGCCGACGAGGCCTCCTTGCGTGCCTTCAGCAGCAGCTTCCGACCTTCGAGGTTGCGGGTATAGACAATCTCGCACTCCCCGATATGGTTCTCCCACAATTGCTTGAATGTCTCGACACCGCTCTTTTTGGCCGTCAGGATTGCAGGGACGGAGAAATAGTCGGTTTGCCTGATTTTCCCGAAAATTTTGTCCCGTTTGACAAGGAGGTAGCGAGGGTTGTCCACCGGGTCGAGAAACTCCTGCAGGGACTGTATGAACAGGTTGTTCTCCTGGGCGGGCAGGTTGGAACAACAGACAAAGAGCGCGCCGTCATCCTCGGAGACGTGCAACCCGACATTCTTGATGGACGTTTTTATCACCCCCTGCGATGACAATGTCTCCAATACGGTGATGGCCACTTGCTTCAAAACGCCCTCCACCGTTCCCGTCTTGAGGTATTTCATACCAACCACTCCAAAGAATATGCCTACAACTGCCGCCGCGAGAACAGAGAGATGAAGGGGCGGAAACGCTCTTAAAAGAATCAAGTATGTCACGAGAACGGTTTCCAAGAACGAGGAGACAATGAACTTGTACCCTTTGTACATCAAAAACCTGGTGGTCATTTTCGGGGTTTGGACACCTGTGGAGAGGCTCCTCTGCCTGGTGCGTCCATAACCGAGATACAATGCGTCTTTCCACCACTGCCGTGTCTGCTCCCGGTTGGGGGCGAGTTTCTTGGTGAGGTCTTCGAGACTTTTCACCTTGTTCTTCAGCGGCATTTCAATCATCGGATTGGCACTGGGCGCTTCCAAAATGCGCTCTATCCCCGAGGTTATCTCGTGCTTGCCATAGTAGCCCGGTGCCTCGAACCCCTGGAATCTGGCGGAGAGTTGTATGAGGTCGTAAGTGTAGAGACAGCTATTCTCCATATCATTGTCCGAAAAGGTTCCCAACAAAGAAGAATCTTCCTTTTCGGGGAAATCGATGGAGGCAAGGTGCCAGATGTTCGAAACCTTGTCCGGATGATCTTTGTCGATTCGGATGGCGCGTCCCCGCATCTGGTTGGAGAGCATGTAGGAACTCACCGTGCTGGAGAGGATCAGCGAGTTGATGGCGGGCGCATCCCAGCCCTCGCCGAGCAGCGCCTGCGTGCCGACCAGAATTTGCAGGTCGCCGGCACAAAACATCTCCGTTATCATGCCGACAATATGGTTGCGGATGCCCATCTTGGGGATGATCCGAATATAGCCGGTGTCGTTCTCGAAGCGGCTGATTTTGAAGGAATCGTTCGGGATATTATTGTCCGCCAATGCTTTATACAGTTTCCCGATGATATGCTCCGGCAACAGGATCAGCGAACCGCACAACACGCCAATGTCGATGTCCTTTTCGACAGTCTCCTTGAGCTTTCTCCAAATCGGCACCACCCCCATACTTTGGCAGGCGGTATCGGTCATCTTGATATGGTCTGTCAGAATCACCATGCGCAACCGTTCTTTCAGCTGGCCATGCTCCAGCCGGACAATCTCGACGATGGCGTCCAGCTTTCCGACACTGCCGGCAATCATCCTCCTGATTTTGAGGCTTTCGTTGAGCACGACCTTCTTGTTGACCACAAGCCCCATTCTCTTGGCAATCTCGAAATAGTGCTCTTTTTTCGGTTCCAAGGGCTTGAGCCATTCGGCCTCGTTTCCGAAAAAGCCGTTGAGGAACGCCGAAGCCTGCTGAAGATTGAATTTCGGCAGGTCCGCCTGGCTCGCGTCGAACAATTCCAAAAAGCTTTCTGAAATCCGATAGCCTTTGGCGTTCAGCAAGGAGGCTATGGCCACATAAAATGTCGGCGATTCGAGAAGCATCTCGATGTCGGATTCCCGCGCCTCGAAGAACGCCATCCCCGACAGGCTGTCCAACAGTTCCGTGTCGTTTTGGAGCATCTCGACGAAAATCCCGACATTCTGGTTGTGCTTTTTCAGCAATTCCCGCTCGTTTTGCTTGAGGGGCGAGAACCAGACAAAGTCCTGATGGGGGCACAGGTCGCCGTTTTTCACCAGCTCCGGGATGGAGATGACCTCGTCGATTTCGCCGCAGAGGTCCTGGTATCGTTTCCATTCGGCGTAGTCCGCGTCGTAGGGAGGCGTGGCCGTCAGGGCCAAGGTCTGCTTCGGCTTCAGGTGCTCGTTGAGGTAGGTCAGAGCTTTCCACCATTCTTTCCGCAAGTGGTGCGCTTCGTCGAAGCAAAGCATGGAAACCTCAGCGGCTTTCAGGATGGCGATGACCTCATCGGCCTTCTCCTTCTTGAATCGGGCGGATGACGCGATGGAGTCGGTAGCGGTTTCTGCCTCTTCGTGTTCTGCATTTTCTTCTGACTCCTCCCCTTCTTCCGAACGTCCGCAGAAAGCGGCCAACAGTGCCTGGTAGGTCGTCACTGTCAGGAGGCCGGGCTTCCGTATCACGGTGGAGACGATGCCGTAGTCTTTCTTTTGGAGGAAGGAGGAGCGGATACGGTCCCGCCATTGGTTTTTGATGGTGTTGGTGGGACAGAGTATCAAGGTCGGGCGCCGCAGCCGCGCGATGACCTCGATGCCGAGGGTGGTCTTTCCCGCGCCAGGGGCGGCCACCACATGGAGCTTCTTGTCGCGCACGTGATAGTCGAGGTTGTCCAGGATCCGCTGCTGGTAGCTTCTCCAGGTTCCGTTGAAATGCAGTATCGCTTTGTCCCCCATGTTGTTCTGCTAAAAACCAAAGGGCAAAAGTACAAAAAAATCCGGTTCTATTGTCGCCCGAGCACTTTTTGCACATCCTTTCGACTAACGCCTGGCGCTGCGCAGCCCTCCTGCGCCACGAACGGCTTGTTGGAAGCGATAATTTGAGCGGCAAGGTCAAGAATTTGTTGCGCACAGGCAACAGTTTTCTAAAAAAATGTTGTTTGTGTGCAACATTTTTATTGTGGACTCTACCGCGGGTTGCAATAGGGCTTTGATAAAAACTCGCTGAATTCGCGAACACACATTTTCCCCGCCTCCGTCATCAGGCCACGGCGTTCGAGGTCGGCGCAGCGCTGCCTGTTCAAGTCCGTCCAGTGGCTGTTCTTGCGGCGCGGCGAGAGACGTTGCGCCAAGCGGCCGTCGGGCAGGCGCTTGCAGGTGCTGTCGATCCAGCCGAAGCAGAGGGCTTCCTCCACCACGTCGAGGTAGGGCAGGCAGGGACCGGGCAACGGCGTTTTGCCGCGGTATGTCGCCAACCAGCACTCCTTGGCTGACCGGTGATTGTCCGTGAGCCACTGCCGTAGCTGCGCACGGTCGGCGTATTCCAAGAGCAGGGTGATTTCCATGTTTTTAACAATATTATTTCTACAGTTCAAGTAAAATCACGCTTCTTTCACAAACAAGTCGTCCATCCTCACCTGCGTCTGCACGATGCCGCTATGGGCGTTCTGCCTGATTCCGTAAGTGGTGATCATGACCAACTGCAAGGCTTTGCGCGTATGAGTGGCTTCGCGGAACACCTGGAGTTTCTTTCTGAGCCTCTCTTCATAATCCTTGTCGATGGCAAACTCATCCACGGAGAACTTGATTTCGCCAATGTTGATCGTACGGTCGCGACGGTCGATGATGAGGTCAATCTGCGCCTTCCCGCTTTCCGAAGAACCATGCCAAGTGGAAATGTCCGTCAACAATGCGCTGATTCCGATGGCTTTCTTGATTTGGCTGATATGGTCTTTGCATACTTGCTCGAAGGTCTGCCCCGCCCAGCTGCTTTTTGCCGGGTTGTCGAGAAAGTGGCTCCAAAAATGTTCGTCGGGATTTTGCTTCCCTTTCAAGAAGCGCAGGTAAAACAGCGTGTAATAGTCGGAGAGCTGGTACACCACTTTTTTTTCATTGTATCCAAAGGTGTTATATGTTCTTGCGAACTGACTGTCCGACAGGTTTTTCAGCATTTCTGTGAGAAGTCCGTTGTCTTCTAAATGCGTTTCGTCAATGATTTCTTTCCGGGTGAGGCCCGATTTCCTCGCAGCCAATGCCTCAATGATTTTCAGGTATCCTTTCGAAGAACCGAACAGGGTTTCGTAAAGGTGGTCGAACTCATCCCACAGCGGGCCTTTAGGCTTGAAGAACACCGCATCGATGTTGGCGAGATAAGAGAGTTCGTTGTCGAGAAGTTTCAGATAGTATGGGATGCCACCCATCGTCATGTAGCACTCCACGATGTCGTAGCGGCTCCAGTGGATGCCCCGCGAGACCAGATACCTTTCCGTCTCCTGGAGAGTGAATGGCATCAGGTAGAGCCGTCGTGCGGCACGGTTGAACAAGCCACCCTTGTCGGACAGGATTTTTTTGGTAATCCACGTGATAGCGGAGCCGCACACCACCAGCATGATGTCGTTCTGCTGGGCGCCCCAACCGTTCCAGAAAGATTCGAAGGCCGCCAAGAACTCGCTCTGCCGGGTGTCCAACCACGGAAGCTCGTCGATAAAGACGATTTTCTTCCTGTCTTCGTTAATTTTTTTCAAAAGTTTCTTCAGCTCGGCAAAAGCCTCCAGCCAATCCGATGGCTCCTTCTTCACGTCGGCGCCGTATTCCTGCAGGGCGAGATAGAAGTTCTTGAGTTGCGTCTTCTTGGGTTTCTTGTAAAGTCCCGTAACCTTGAAATCGTACGTGTCGTCGAAGAACTCCTTGACAAGGAAGGTCTTCCCGACGCGGCGGCGACCATAGACGATGACGAACTCCGATTCCTTGGAGTTGCGGTATTTTTCCAACTGGCGGATTTCATACTCGCGCCCGATAAAGAGGTTCTTATCCATAACGACTGTTTTTTCGGGTGCAAAAATAGCAAAAATATCATATCAAACTCACGTGCGGAAACACTGTTTTTTTATGGGTTTCCGCACCCGAGTTTTGCGCAAACACAACAAAATGGCTAAACTCAAGTGCGGAAACAGCATATTTTAATATGGTTCCCGCACCTGAGTTTCGCATCGCATTATCCTTCAATCTCCTCCAGCTTCCCCGTTTCCGAATCGATGATGAAGCCTCGCACCATGATGTCCTTTGGTACGAGTGGGTGGGTCTCACAGCCCTTCTGTGTCACGAAGGTTTTGTTGTATTCGATAATTTGGTCGATCATAATTAGTCGTTCTTCAAATTCTCCGCAAAAATAGAAAAAAACAGACGAACCGTTCGAATACTTTGTCTCGCAACATGGGATGGTAAACATTTGCTGAATTCCTCGGGAATGGTCAGGCAGTAGACATTCTACTCTAATCCGTTTCGCTTCATCAACATTTTCAGTTCTTTGTCGGTGATACTATTTTGGTCAGATTTGTCATATAGAGTGACAAGTGTTATGTCTGTTTCATTTGTTTCGACAAGGACAACATGGGTGATAACCCTTGCCCCGCCGCTTTTTCCTTTGTCTTTGGAAGATATGGAAAAGCGCACTTTGCGCAAGTGTTTACCAAGAGGAATCCCCATTTGAGGCGTTTCGCGCAACGTTTCGAGAAAATGTCCAAAATCTTGTTTAATAGAGGGATAGCGCTTGGATAATTGCTTCAAATCGCGGGCAAAATCCGGTGTTGTGGTGATTTTACAGTTCATTGAGCAAATCTTCTGCATTTATACCTCTAATCTTGCCTTCTTTCATCTGTTGAAGTTGGCCAAAGGCATGGTCAACTTTGGCCAAAGCCTGCTCCTTAGGTGAGGCCTTCGATGGTACGACATCTGCTTCACTATACGTCCAACCCATCTTTGAAATCATTTTTTTGAAAAAGCTGACTTCATGATTCGGTATGTTGATGGTTATTGCCGTCATATCTGTTGTTGTTTTAGAATTTCGCCGCAAAGATACACTTTTTCCCAATGCACAATCATCAAGCCTATGCTTTTGCCATGTTTTGTCCGTCCGCCGTTGTCCAGTACATTTCCAAGTTGTTGAAAGGAGAGGAAAATCTCTCCCTGGAAACTATCTGCAAGTTAGAAGACGCGCTGAACATTGCCATCTTGCAGTATGAGTTTGCGTAAAATTCGGGATGCACCTTCCCGCAACAATATTTCAGTGCTCACCCTCGTTGTTCCTTCCTCACCATCTTTCAATCAATATGGGTCATATCGCTTATTTTCTTTCGAATCACGGCAAGCAGTTGAGATACAAAGCGATGCCGTTCCTAAACCTGTTTTTTGTCATCGTCTCTGTGGCGTTGAACCACCGCTTCAACGGCGGCTTCTGCGTGTTCGTGGTGTGGGCCGTGGTCGTGCAGGTGCTGAGCTTCCTGAACATCATCCTGTTCACCTGGTTGGAGCGCACACCGTTGTGGCGGCCCAATGCCCTGATGTGCGGCCTCAGCACGGGCGTGTTTCTCTATTGGCTCTGTTTCACCTTTCCCGACAACATCATCCTGCCCATACCGCAATGGTTCCTGTTTGTGCTGATATGGTGCAATCTGGTGCATCCCGTCAACAGGAAGGTGCGGCTTTGGTATGCGGCAGGTTTGGCGATGTGCGCCGTTTTTGTGCTCTGGAGCAGCCTGACCTTCCGTTCAGCGGCGAACGGGGTGCGCAGTGGCGAGTACGACAAGCGCAACCCGATGACGGAACGGATATTAGGGATGCATTTCCGCTATCACACTCGGGCGTGCCCGTATGACGGCTGGCGTCCGCCGTTGCACGACCCCGCCATGGTGATCGGAATGCGGCTCAACGGGGATCGGGACCCTCTTGCCCCGATATGTCTGGAGGACAGATTGATACTCTATCATACCGTCTTTCCCGACCGTCCGGTGATGTCTCGTTGCGCCTGCTGCGTGGAGTCCGAGCAGTATGGTTACTTCACCGACAATTTGTGGAAAACGTTGTCTTTCCCGCCCGCTCCAAAAATAAAATATGAGAGGTTGTTGTTAGGTCACAAAATGTATAACAATCAATATCTGCAAGAGGCCGGGCTTCCGTTCACCGTGTTGGATGACCAATGCAAAATGCTGGCAGCCAATTGGGAGGGCCGCTGCGACACCATCGTGGTGCCCGACACCGCCGCCTGTTTCAAAGAGGTGGCCTTAGTGGAGTTCGATGGCCGGCGAATATACCGCTTCATTTGCGAAAAAGAGGATTGTATGGTAGCGATGCTGATGACGCCATCCGGCCAGCGTTTTGTCACAGACACCTTTAATTTGCAGCTGGAGCCCTATCTCTTTTCCAAGGAATCCCTCGGAAATGGCCAGGCGGTGGAGATATACTACCTCGACCGCGATGTGCGCGACACGGTGAGGATACGGGCGGTGGAATGAAACTTTTTAGAGCTGCCACAGACTGTTGCTATATCCTTGCGCATTGTCGGAAAAAATTATTATCAAGTTTCGCAAGTATGTCTCAGACTGTTTGAGGAAATTTGTCTTTGAACGGAGGAGATTCCGTCAGTTTCTATCGTCACTGGCGCACCATTCCGCCGCGAACACAGTGAGCGAGCGGAATCTCCAACGGAAAATCACGAAAACACGCCAACAGCCGCAACGAAAAAGAGCTTGCGAAACTTAAATTATCATAACACACCTGCGCACTATCGGAATTTTTTATATCCTTGCACCTGCGTATTATCGGAATTAAAAATGTAACTGTGTGATATTCAGAAGAAAAACTTCAGAATGAATTCAAGGTTACACCTTGCACATTCTTTCAATCAATTCACCGTGCTGGGGATACAGCCCCGACAACTCGTCCCTCTTGGCTAACTCGAAATTCTCGAATCGGAAGGCCGGACCGACAGCGCACCCGACAAGACAGAAACCTCGCTTGGACGGTATTTCAGCAGCGAACCACTGTTCCGGCTGAATAATCACCTGCATTTCGTCCTGCTCGGAAAGTTCGTGGACGGTCAGCGTCCCGTCTGGGTCGATAACATAGATATTGAGCGGTTCGCCCGCGTGGAAATACCAGATTTCCACCATGTCGTGCAGACGATGGAACGCCGATATGTCGTTGGCGGTCAGCATGTAGTAGATGGTGGAGACCGCCTTGTCGCCTGTTTCATCGTTGCCGAACAGCTGGCGGTAATAACCTCCCTCGGGATGTGGCTCAAGGCCAAGTTTCCGGATGTATTCTGTTGCGTTCATATTTTATTTTGGATTCGTACAACATATTTTATAATACCGCTTCCGTATCACCACTAACCGCACCAGCCAAATCGCGAAGAAGGCATTGGAAAGAATCTTGTAGAGCGGGGGCATGGTGACGAACCAGGAGACGATCCACAGGACGAGGTCGATGTCGAACAGGACGTTCCAGAGGCGTTCGCGGTCGTGGAACGTGCAGAGGAGCTCCCCGTTTTGCGGTATCTCCACCTGCGTGGTGGATGACAGCGACAGGTCGATGCTCCTGCCGCTTTTGCCCAAACGCAGGGGGCCGCCGAACTGCACCCGGAGGCTGTATTTTCCGGGCGGTGCCTCAATGCGCAGGTCGTGGTCATTCATCATCCCGGCGAAAAAACCGTTGATGAAGACCGCGTGTGGCAGCTTCGGCTCGTACCAATGGCGGATATGGCGGACGATCAGCATTATCCCTCAATCTCCTCCAGCTTCCCCGTCTCCGAATCGATGATGAAGCCGCGCACCACGATGTCCTTTGGTACGAGCGGGTGCGTCTTGATGGTCTCGACGGTTTTGCGGACGGAGGTCGGGGTGTCCTTGAAGCCCTCCAACCAGTGGTTCAGGTCGATGCCGCATTGGCGGATGGTGTCGAGGGTCTCGTCCGTCACGCCGCGGGCGATCATCTCGTGGTGGAAATGGTCGTAGCTCATGTGGCAGGCCCCGCAGTGCGAGTGCGCCACCACCATGATCTCCTCCACCCCGAGCTCGTAGATGGCCACAATCAGGCTGCGCATCGCCGAGTCGAAGGCGGAAATCACCAGCCCGCCGGCGTTCTTGATGATCTTCGCGTCGCCGTTCTTCAGTCCGAGCGCGGCGGGCAGCAGCTCCGTCAGACGGGTGTCCATGCACGACAGCACCGCCAACTTCTTGTCGGGGTACTTGTCGGTGAGGTATTGTTCGTAGCCCTTCTGCGCCACGAAGGTTTTGTTGAAAGCGATAATTTGGTCGATCATAATATTTAGGATCAAAAAATCGACACCTTTATTTTCTCCACAATCTGGTCGAAATAGGGCTGTTTTAAGCGGCTGATTTTACGCACCACATCGCGTTCAATGTCTCGACATTTCACATAGCTTTGTTTGCTTAATGGCTTTGTCAGCATTTTGTCGGAAAGGGTGAAACTATATTGCGGATTATAATCTTTCGACGAAATCATGTACAAATAGATATAGCCCTCGTTCTCCTGTAGTTCATTATTTGAAATAATTAACGCTGGATGGGGCTTGAGAGAACCATCTGGGAACATAAAATTGACCTCAACGACATCACGCTGTTCGTATTTCATAGGATGTTAGATTTTGTTTTCGTTCAACCAGCGAGCCATATTATTTCTTGATGTACAGAGGAAAGCTTGTCGTTCCTCTTCGGCTGTCCACTCGCGATCTTTCGTCTCTTCTTGAGACTGCAAGATGTGGAACACGTTCCCTAACGAACGTATCAACGCCACAACACTCTGCGCCACCTTACTGCGCCCATCATAGGATATTGTTAATGTTGCCATTATCTTCATCTTTTTTAATCCGCAAAAATACTAAAATATTTTGAACAGCAAGATAGTGTTCTCAAACTGATTATCGCGGGTTGCAATACAACCCGTGATTTCGGGCGATTTCACGGATGGTCTCTTCGGGCGGGCGGCAGTGAAAATGAAGATTACTCTTCTTACTGTTTCACTTGGATGATTTCAGGCTGCAAAGATATAACTTTTCTTCAAAATTCGCAAAAAAATGCGAATTTACTTTTCACTCGCTGTAATTGTGGTCCACCACGACCACTACATCCATTTCCGGCACCAAAGGCTGTATCTCGGCGGTGAGCTGCGCGATGAGGGCGGCGTCATCGTGGACGGAGATATCTGGGACCACATCGACGGAAAGCATCTTGTCGCGCTCCGAATAGTAGAAACCGTGTACCTGCACAATCTCTTGGTGGGCGGACAGCGTCTGTATCACCTGCGTCTGCAACTCGGCCATCCGGTTCTCGCCGGTGGCGATGGCATAAACCCCGACGGTCATGATGATGCCGTGCCGCATAAACATCTGCGTGGAAATCTTGCGCGTGAGCCCATGGATGTCGTGCGCCGACATCGTGTCATAGACGCTGACGTGCAGCGAACCGATCTTCACGTCAGGACCGTAGTTGTGGAGGATGAGGTCATACACCCCGTGCACGCCCTCGAACTCGC
>JAFXPL010000165.1 GCA_017527945.1 Bacteroidales bacterium
AAGGGTGTAGAGTCCCCAGGCATGATATAGAAAACTGCTGTTCATACTTGTACATTTGTTTGTGGTTATTCAAATATACAAAATGTTCAGCGGTTTTCTTCATTATCTTATCATTATATCACTCGAAATGTCGGATGAACCTTTTTTTTGTGCCCCCGGGATGCGGGGGAAAAAAGAATGGGGTTGATGGGGTGAATGGGGTGAATGGGTTGATTGGGGTGATGGGGTTGATGGGGAGAATGAGGGGAGAGAAACACTATGAATCAGACTGCTTTAGTGGGGCTATGCCCCTACAAGGCGATTTGTTCTCATTCTTCATCACCCCTCCGGCCCGTTGGGCCACCTCTCTGGGGAGGAGTTCCAATGGAACCAGGGGGGCACTTCTATATCATTGCCATGATTTTGAAGGGATTTTGATGGGATTTTTAGGGAGAGAAGGGGAATTATATTGGGATTTTGCTTTCATTTATGTTGATTTTTCGTATCTTTGCAAAAGATTTGAAAGTAAAATACGGATTGATTATGAAATTGAAAATTGCAGTTCTGGCCGGTGACGGTATCGGACCGGAGATTATGGAGCAGGGCGTGGCTGTGCTGAATGCTGTTGCAGAGAAGTTCGGACACGAAGTAACGTACAAGGAGGCGCTTTGCGGTGCTCATGCCATCGACGATGTCGGTGACCCTTTCCCCGAAGAGACTTTCCAGACATGTATGGAGGCGGATGCTGTGTTGTTTGCCAGCGTCGGTGACCCGAAGTTTGACAACAATCCCAATGCGAAGGTGCGTCCGGAACAGGGTTTGCTGGCCATGCGCAAGAAACTCGGACTTTTTGCCAACATCCGTCCTGTGACGACGTTCGACTGCCTTGTCCACAACTCACCGTTGAAAGACGAACTGGTGCGCGGTGCCGACTTCATCTGCATCCGCGAACTGACGGGCGGCATGTATTTCGGTGAAAAGTTCGAGAGCGACGACCGCGCCTACGACACCAATGACTACAGCCGCAAGGAGATTGAGCGCATCCTGCGCGTTGCCTACGACTATGCCCTGAAGCGCAAGCGTCACCTCACCGTCGTTGACAAGGCCAATGTCCTGGCCTCCAGTCGTTTGTGGCGCAAGGTGGCCCAGGAGATGGCGCCGCAGTACCCCGACGTCGTCACTGACTATATGTATGTCGATAATGCCGCTATGCGCATGATTCAGGAGCCGCGTTTCTTCGACGTGATGGTGACCGAGAATACTTTCGGCGACATCCTCACCGACGAAGGTTCGTGCATCACAGGTTCGATGGGCCTGCTGCCGTCGGCTTCGACCGGTGAACACACTCCTGTCTTCGAGCCCATCCACGGCTCGTGGCCGCAGGCAAAGGGCCTGAACATCGCCAATCCACTGGCGCAAATCCTCAGTGTCGCCATGCTGTTCGAATACTTCGACCTGCAGGACGAAGGCAAACTCATCCGCAAGGCCGTCAATGCCAGTCTCGACGAGAATGTCCGCACGCCGGAAATTCAGGTCGAAGGCGGAGAAAAATACGGCACGCTCGAGGTCGGTCAGTGGATTGTTGACTACATCCGCAAGGCCTGACACGTTGACCTTGACAATAGCCGAAGGCTGGCGTTTTTCGATTCTCTGAATCGACATCAGAGGCCCGGACTTTGTGAACAATAAATAAAAGGGCAATGATATAGAAGATGCCCCATTGTTTCTTGATTGATGGATTAGGCAGATGTGGGGAACTCCTCCCCAGATTGGGGAGGTGCCCTGGAGGGGCGGAGGGGTGAGAATCACTATGAATCAGACTGCTGAAGTGGGGCATTTGCTTGTAGGGGCTTAGCTTGTCTAAGCCCAATAGCTCGGTGGGGAAAGAGTTGTGGGCATAGACAACCTATGCCCCTACAAGCCAATCTGTTCTCATTCTTCATCACCCCTCCGGCCCGTTGGGCCACCTCCCCTATCTGGGGAGGAGTTCCGATGGAGCCGCGGATGGGGCAGCCCATCCGGACACCCAAGGACTTTGAATACCTGGCAGCCTGCATCGTCGATCGCCTCCACCAGTCCCTCAGTCCTTCCACCCTCAAGCGCGTGTGGAACTACATCACCACCGACTGCGACCTTTCCCAAATCTCCGACCTCGCCCACTACCGCCTCTGAAGACAGGCTGAAAGGCCTTGTGAGGTATTCCTACTACGAATTACGCGGATTTTACGAATTTAACATTCGCAGGGTGTTCAAGAACCGCAGATTACACCGATTAACTCAAACCAGAGTTCACTGAAATTTCATCCGCAGACGAAAAAGATTTCGTCCGCAGTGCAAATTTATTTCGTCCGCAGACGAAATTTTGTTTCTCTACAGTGGTACAATAAAAAAATTTTTATCGCGAAAAATGCGAAAGGGGCGAAAAAGTAGTTTTTAGTTGTCAGAGTTGTCTTCAAAAAACAACGGACGTTTTATTTTATAAAAGACAACGAAGACAACTTGGGACAACTTTTTTATTACGAAAAACACGGAAAAGACGAGAACAACGTGCTTGCGGAATAATTTCTTAATGTTATCAAGAATTGGAGAATTAGAGAATTTATACTCTTCATCTGCAACGTTAACTCTCCAATTCTCCAATTCTTGATAAAAAAACTTGCATTTCTGGAATAATTCCTGGATAATTTCTTTCAGAAGGACAACTGCATCGCCCTCTTTTCTGCGTATTTCAGTGTATTTCTGCGTGCCCCCTTCAAATAACATTTTCGCTTTTTTCGCATTCTTTCGTGATAAAAACAAGCATTCTTTCGTGATGAAAACACGTTATTCCCCTATTCTTTTCTGCGATTTCATGTTTTTTTGCCAATTTCGTCTTTTCTATCAGGTGTCCATTTCCCGGATGCGCAGCGAAATGGAACAGAAACGCCGCAATTCCAATTCTCTTTTTTCTTGTTTCGATGGCGATTCCCAGAAAAAACACAAGGAAATCAGCATTTTTTTGCCTTAAAGTTTTGTGGTTTAAGGAATTTGCCGTAATTTTGCAGTCCTTTCCGTAGTCCGACATGCTGTGCCGGATAGGTTGGCGTGGCTGGACACGGGAGGAAAAACAATTGTTTAACTTAATTAATTACCCAAAAATCAAACGTAATGATTATCGTACCTGTTAAAGAAGGTGAGAACATTGAGAAGGCTCTCAAGAAGTTCAAGAGAAAGTCGGAAAAGACTGGTGTCATCAAGGAAGTGCGCACACGCCGCGAGTTTCAGAAACCGTCTGTGACACGCCGCAAGAAGATGCAGCACGCCATCTATGTGAACAAACTCCACCAGTCGGAGGATTAACGTCTTTCGTGCGCACGGAATGTCGTCTCAGCATTGAAAAATGTGGGGTAACGACGTGCGTAACCTCCAAATTTGAGAAAAAACAAAAGAATTTTGCATCAAAATTTGGTTGTAATCTGAAAAAATCGCTAAATTCGTAGCAGAGAAATCTCCGACAGGGCTGACGTGCGAGTCGGCCGGCGCCGGAGGAAGAAAGGCACGGATATGTGTACAGATTCTTTCCTTGAGTACCTGAAGGCAGAGCGGAACCGGTCGGACAAGACCGTGCAAAGTTACGGCCGCTCACTGAAAGAATTTAAGGAGTTCTTTGAAGACTTGAACGAGGGCTTGACGTGGGAAACGGTCGATGCCGCGGTGGTTCGCGAATGGGCCATCAAACTGCTCGACGCCGACGGCCTGTCGCCTGCTTCGGTCAACCTGAAACTGAGTGCGCTGCGCACCTTCTACCGCTACATGATGATGGTGGGAAGGGTGGGGAAGTCGCCGATGGCCAGGGTACCGAACCCGAAGAAGCGAAAGGTGCTGCCGGTGTTTGTCCGCGAACAAGAGATGGAGCGCCTGCTCGAACTGATGTCGGAGGGAAAGACTTTTCCCGAAGTGCGTAACCGGCTGATTGTCCTGATGCTCTACATGACGGGGATGCGCCGTGCCGAACTGCTCGGCCTGACGGATGCCGACGTCATGCTGGACGAAGGGACCATCAAGGTGACTGGTAAGCGCGACAAGCAGCGCCTGATTCCTATCGGCGGTGAACTGGCCGGACAGGTGCGTGACTATCAGCAACTGCGCGAACAGACCTTCGGCCCCGGGACACATGGCGGTCGCTTGCTCCTGGACGACAAAGGTGCCCCGCTGAGCGTTTCAAAACTGGAAACCATCGTCCGCGATACGCTCGCGCTCGTGACCAACCAGCAAAAGCGCAGTCCTCACGTGCTACGGCACACGTTTGCCACGCAGATGCTCAACCACGGAGCCGACCTCCAGTCGATTCAGAAACTGCTGGGACACGAAAGTCTGGAAACCACACAAATCTACACCCATCTCTCGTTTGAGGAACTGAAAAATGAATATCAGGGCGCACATCCGCGCTCCAAGTAACTCTTAAAACATATAAGACTATGGAAATTAGCGTAAAGACAATCAAATTCGATGCAACGGAAAAGTTGCAGGAGTTCATCCAGAAGAAGGCAAGTAAACTGGAGAAGTTTTGTGGCGAAATAAGAAAGGTAGAGGTGTCATTGAAGGTCGTAAAGCCGGCAACCGCTCTCAACAAAGAAGCCAGCGTCAAAATCGTGCTCCCGGGAGAGGAACTGTTCGCCGACAAAACATGCGACACGTTTGAAGAAGCAATCACTCAAAGTCTGGCTGCATTGGAGAAACCTTTGGCCAGATATAAAGAAAAACAAGACAAAAAATAAAAAAAGTCTTGAAAAGTCTTGGGCGTTTGAAAAATAATGCCTACCTTTGCAGCCGCTTAACGTGGGTTTCTCCACGCAAGCGGCTCAAAAAGCCTCTTTAGCTCAGTTGGCCAGAGCACGTGATTTGTAATCTCGGGGTCGTTGGTTCGAATCCGACAAGAGGCTCAAGGGTTTCCCTTCTGACGGCAGCGAAAGCGTGCTTTCAGATGACGGCGGGAGGGAAAGGCGCACAAGACGCCAGAACAGGATGGGCATATTCCAGAGTGGCCAAATGGGGCAGACTGTAAATCTGCTGGCTTTCGCCTTCGGTGGTTCGAATCCATCAGTGCCCACTAAATTCTAAATGTGTCTGCTCCGGCAGAAAATCACAGGCTGTTATAGCTCAGCGGTAGAGCACTTCCTTGGTAAGGAAGAGGTCCTGAGTTCAAGTCTCAGTAACAGCTCAAACGATTTTAATGTATCACTAAACATATTTTTTAAGCT
>JAFXPL010000166.1 GCA_017527945.1 Bacteroidales bacterium
CTGGGCTGAATACTACAACCGCGACAAGGACGAACAGTTCGACGCCTTCTGCCGCGCCATCGACAACGCGAAGATGGTCGAAGTTTGCTCCACGACGCTCCCGCAGATGACGATTCCGCGCGTTCTCGGCGACAAGCGTTTCATGGAACACCGCAAGGCCTTAAACGAAAAGATCGGCCGCAGGAGCGCCATCATCAATGAAATTCTCTCCGACATTCCGGAGCTGTATTTCAACCCGACTTACGGCGCATTCTACAACACCATCATCTTCCGTGAAGGCACCCTCAACAACCACCAGACGCTGAAGATCGACAATCCAATTATCAAGAAGAAAGTCGAAGAATGGTGCAGCAAGACGACGAATCTCGACTATCGTTTCGTGTACTACCTCTTGGGTGCAAAGGGCATCTGCGTTGTGCCGAGCACGAGCTTCTGCACGGACCTCAAGGGCTTCCGCGTGACGCTCTTGGAAGAAGACGAAGACGAACTCCGCAGCGTGTTCACCACGATTCACGATGCAATCATCGAATACCTGCATAGTTAGTTGTTGGTCAATAGTTATTAGTGACTGAAGTCCTGACACACAAAGTGCCAGGATTTTTATTTTGTATATTATATCAAAACAAATAAAAGAAGGAATGTATGATAAAAAAATTAATCACCGGTTTTGCCTTATTGGCAACTTTGTCTCACGCATCATGGGACAACCTTCCCATCCAAGAAAAAGGATCTATCCAGGTTGCAGGTCAAATTAGCTACATGACCATGGATCCAATTTCAGGTCCGATGCTTGCTGTGGGCGCTCGTTTTTCACCGTTTAGCTGGCTTGAACTTTCTACAATTGTTCCTTTTGGATTCTTCAGCATCGACGGCACCCACAAGGGGATTGACGAGTCCAATCTGAGCGGTATCATGAACCCTCAATTCGGTTTGAAATTTCAGCTTTCAACGGGATTCGGCCTCTACGTAGACGGTTACCTGCCAAGCAGTAACGATATGGGACAAGATGCTTTTGCAGTCGATTTTGGTTTGCAGCACTCAAATATTTTCACAAGCGTTATATGGGCCAAGTATATTGGTTACATGCTGGGCGACTCTTGGGGAAACCAATACCTTCACTTTGGTACGGAAGTCGACGTCTTGTTCAGCAACTTTACTATTTATGCAGCCCTCAACATCATCAAGGGCGAAGAAGCCAGCGTCAGTAACTGTTACGGCGGCACCTGTTCCTCTGACGACGTAGGCGGAAACAACGGTGTTATCTTTGATATAGGTGCAAAGTTCAAGCTTTCTGATAATGTGACTCTAGATGCATCCGTAGAGATTACTGGAGGCGACCGTTACAATCTTGAAGGTATCGATGAACCGACCATATTCAACGTCACTGTTTTCTATAACTTCTAATTAGATTTTTTCTCTAAAAAAAAAGAACTCCCGGCACATCAGTGTCGGGAGCTCTTTTTTAAGTACAAGTCTTAGATTACATGAACCAGAAGGTCAAGCCAAGCTGGAAGCGCATATTCTTGAAGCCGAAGTTTGAAGAAGAGCTAAATACTTCGTCATCGTCATCATCATAGCCATAACTAGATCCATAAGAACTAGATTCCTCATCGTCAGAAGAATTAAAGGAAGAAACAAACTTATCCATATCAACCATATCAGTCAAACCAAATACAGCACGGAAATAGACATCAATTTTATCTGTAATGGAATAGCCAAGACCTGCAATAAGACCGAAGTCCACAGTTTTTTTCATATCATCATCGATATCATGAGTTTCTTCAGCACCAACCGATTCAACTTCCATCGTTGCACTAGCGCTCACGTTAATACCCAAATAGGCACCGGCATCGATAAAGAAATTCGGAACCGGGCTAATACGAGCCACAACAGGAATATCAATGTCCAAAAGTGAGACAGTCACCTTCGTACTAAACATCATATTCATCACGACATCGTATTTAGAGCTATAGCCATAGTCTGCAGTCATAAACGGAGCAACAGTCTTCTTCATCATTTCGCCAACATCCCAGGAAATACGGCGATAATCAATACCAAGACCAGCCACAACAGAGAGCATCGGATTCACAACAATCTTGGCATCAGCACCGACATTAAAACCAGCGCCCCAGCCAATTTCGAGCATGTCAGTATTGTCGCCCCAAGCAGTACCGAAAGTACCGGCAGCGCGAGCACCAACCTTAATGTTATTCTGGGCAAAAACAGCACTCGTCACAACAAGAGCTGCCAAAATGAGCTTTTTAAGCATATATTTTCTCCTTTTTTAGAGTTTAAAAACTTACCGTCAATGTAGTTTAAAAAGCGTTTAAAAACAAGTTATTTTTTTCATATGTTAGATTTTTTTTTGTTGTAAAGGACAAAAACGTTATAGCAATTCTTATAGACAAAAACTTACAACCAAATTTTTCGTCTTGCGTCCAAAAAAGAATCCCGCTCTTTTGTGCGGGATTCTCGAGAAACAAACTAGATGTCTTCCGATTTCTTGATGGGGATTGGGAGGAACGGCGGTTCCAGTTCCAAGCAAATCGGACAATGGTCCGAACCTTTGACATCGCTCAAAATTTCGGAGCTCACCACATTCGGCATGAGCGCAGCATCGACAAAGCCGTAATCCAAACGCCAACCGACATTGCGTTCACGGGCGCCAAAACGATTTGACCACCAGGAATAGGCATCGCGGGTATCCGGATGCAACGTGCGGAATGTATCGACAAAGCCGTTTTCGACGTACTTGTCCATCCAGGCGCGTTCAATCGGCAAGAAACCGCTCACGTTCTCGTTTTCCTTCGGACGTGCAATATCGATTTCCTTGTGGCAGGTATTGTAATCCCCTACGGTCACCACATGCTTGCCATCGGCCAACCATTGTTTACAGTTTTCAAGGAAAGCGTCATAAAAGCGGAGCTTGTAATCCAGGCGATCGTCCCCTTGGCCACCATTCGGGAAGTAAATGCAATTAAGCACCCAATCCGGGAACACCAGCTGGAGCACACGGCCTTCAACATCGAATTCCTCGATATCAAAGCCGTAATTGACCGCATCCGGTTCAATCTTTGAATACACGGCCACACCACTGTAACCCTTCTTGCGCTTGCAAGCGTTCCAGTAGGTATAATAGCCTTCACGGCTTGCAACTTCAGCGACCTGGCTTTTTTCAGCGCGGACTTCCTGAAGGCAAAGCACATCGGGATCGGTCGCAGTGAACCAATCTTCAAAGCCTTTTTTCAGTACGGAACGAATACCGTTGACGTTCCAGCTGTAGATCTTCATTTTGACCCCAATCTCAATTTTCACGCCAAAG
>JAFXPL010000167.1 GCA_017527945.1 Bacteroidales bacterium
CAGACGGTGCGAACCTCTCGTTCCGCGGTTTGCCGTGCCCCAACATCTTCGCCGGCGGCCACAACTTCCACGGAAAGTACGAGTACGTGCCGCTCGAATCGATGGTCAAGGCCACCGAAGTGATTGTAAACATCGCTAAATGCTGATTGTCAATCTGTTAATAAGAAAAGGCGCGGATTTGCTGTCCGTGCCTTCTCTTTTATGGCCTTCCGATTCCGAAAAAGTTGTATTTTTGCGCACTTTTTCACAAAGGGTCCTGTAGTTCAATGGATAGAACGAAAGTTTCCTAAACTTTTGATAGGGGTTCGATTCCCCTCGGGACTACTCACTTAAATATCAGTAAGTTACAAACCTCTAACGGGTCACAACCCGTGGCGGGGTCACAATCGGGGTCACAAAAACAAAAAACCCGCCTTGCTAAAAGCGGGTACAATTCAGCAATAAGATATTGGGAATCTTGGCGGGTTTTCAGGGTGCAAATATACGATTTTATCAGACGGCCACCGCCTCTTTTTTCTCTGATTCCGGCCTCACGCTTGCCAGCTGCCACAACAATTCATTCCCTATCAGGTCGGAAACCTCTTGGAATGCCTTGTAAAATGTTTCCTCCTCACAGCCAAAGTCAACCCCGCGTTCCTCCTGCTCCTCATACCAGCGTTGGAAATCCCCGGCAATGACTGAAATTGCCGTGTAGTAGTCTGATAGGCTGTTGGCCGTCTGTTTGTGAATGTCATTCACCGCTGTTTTGATAGTCTGTTTTTCCATATCCGTTTGTTTTAAGTTTGTGGACAAAGATATTGTTTTCATTTCAGCCCACAATCAACAATTTATCAACAATTCACCCCAAAAAGCGGCCTTTTTATCAACAATATTCTATATATAGAATGTATATTCATTATAATGAATATCGGATTGCAGATTTTTGTCCGATTCCTGCCAAAACCAACCGCCGCCCCGCTCCTTGGTGGGCGTGTCGGCTTGGTTCACCAACCTCCCCTCTCTTCCATCTTATCCATCAAGGCCTTTATTGATTCCTCGCTCACAACGGGCGTGTTACTGTCAAAGTTCACTTTCTGCTCCACTCTCTCAATGTAGCCACGTTGTTTCAGCCGGGTTTTGCAGTAGAAAATAACGGCTGTGACGTTCCCTTTCTCAATAAGTTCTAACAATTTGCCCTCCACAAAGTCACCCGCGCTGTCTTGGATTTTCTCAACAGCCTCTTTATAGTCTTGGTCGCCGCGTAGCCATTTGTAGTGTGTTGAGGGGTCAATCCCCGCCGCTCTTGCCGCCGTGGTGACAATGCCCTTGGATTCCTCCAAGTGTTTTAAAAATGCTCTCTGCCTTTTGGTCATATCGTTTCCTTTTTATGGGTGTTGAAAGTGTGGAATTATCACGGGTTCTTTGCCCCCTCCAAACGCTTTCTGCATTCATCGGCTAACTCCTGCACTCCCCCCTCTCCGTTCAACTCTGCCAGTGTTACAAGGTCTTCCGCTTTCAACGGTGGCAATTTGAAATACTCCCCTTTGCCCTCTGCCTCCCATCGTCTCACTGTGTCACAGTCAATATAACCCTGCTGCAACCATTGCAACAGCGTAATACGCTGGTCTCTTTCAATCTTAATCCTCATCATAACTGATTCCTTTTGTTAGTCTGTTTACAACCTCATCCAGTTGGCTATCTGTCAGCTGTGAAAAATCGATCGCCGCTGATACTGCCTGTTGCTTTGGTACTACATATTGCATTAGCCGCTCAATCATCTGCACCCGCTCAATAGGTTTCAAGGCTTTCAAATCTTTCTCCACTTGTTCACGGTTGCTGTCTATCAATTCCGCTATCCATTCCCTCACTGTTGAGGTCAATTTGTTGGGTGTTCCCTTTGGCCTCCCTTTGGGGTTGCCGGTGTGTCCTTTCTTTTGTGCCATACTCTCTGTTGTTTTGTTGTCGCCGTTGCTGGTCGGGCTATCCAGTACCCCGTTGAGGTGTCGCCGGAGAGATTGCCCCGGGGAGATTGCCCGGTGAGTGGTGGCCGTTGCAACGTGCAAATTTAATCAATTATACTCACTCATCAATGTAAATCAATGTTCTTTTCAATGGACAAAAATTGTCCCTATTTCCCGTTTATTATAAGGAAAACGCCGTTTTTCACCTTGCATAATTGGCAACGTCGGCCACTGCCTTATCCAACTCCTTTATCAGTTCATCGTCACCAGCTGCCAACAGCCCGCCGCCCTGCAACCGCTTGTTGAGGTTCGATTTTAGGCGGGTGTAGTACTTTGATTCCGTGAACGCTCCCCGCGCCCTCAAATCGTTCAAATATTCATCAACACAGTTTTGCCCGCCATTCTGCAAAAGCATTGAAAACAGCGCGTTTTCCGCCTCCTTTGGTGTCTTGGGTGTGCTTTCCATAATGTTTGAATTGCTTATCTTTCTGATTGTCTTATATTCATCACTCCACCTTTTAACTATACCATAGTAAAAGTTGCCATCCGTCAGGGTTGCCGCCGTCACCTCATTCCGTTGGCAATGCCTGCAAATGTGTTTTGTTATCCGTGCCTCATACCTCATCAGGTTACAATTTACAAGGGTGTCGGGTATCTTTGCCCCTTTTGCTGTGGCCTCTTTGGTTTTGTCATAGAATATCAGTTGCCGTTCCGATTGCAAGTAATAGAGCGTGTCTTGGTACGGTTGCCTCCTCTTGTAATACGGTTTCACTCCCAATCGGCTGTAATAGTCTGTTGGTGGCCGTTTGGTCGGGAATACCGTTGAAACATCGATCCGGGTTACATCAGCCGCGCCAAAATTGATATGTAGTAAATCACTCATTCTTTCTATCGCCTCCGCCGCTGTCTGTCTTGTCAGGGTGTAAACGTTTGAGGGTAATTGAAATTTGGCCAAACTGCCTGCAAAAAACAAGCCCATATTATTGACCGTCACCTTATAATCACCAACCCGCCCAATACATCTGTACCCCCGTTGCTTGCTGTGCCTCTCTTCCAAGTCTGAAAGATATTGCACCACGTCAAACGGATTGCCGATTTTGTACCTATCAATCCAACAATTTAATGTGTCGTACATATACCCGCTATTCAGTAGGACAAAATTTGTACCTATTTCCCATTGAATTGTCAGTACTCAAAAAACGGTGTCGCCGCCTTTCTCATCGTCTCCAACGCCTCATCATAAATCCCGTCTTGCAACGCCTTTGCATTGCCCAAAATCGTATTGATTCCGTTGGGGATAACTAACATTTCAATACGTTTCCAATCATCGGAAATCAGGAATAAAAAACCGTCATCCCGGCTGTCATAGAAAGGGTTTGGCCGTTTGTCCTTTGAAAACGTTTTATCCCTTGGCGGGTTGCCATACCCAACCAGCCGCCCGCCTTTTGGTTCACAGTCCAACAGATAAATGCTGCTCACATTCAGACTGTTTTTGCCTTGCAAGCTTCTATCAGCCCGGCGGCTGTCGGGGCTGTTGATTCTCCCCCGTGTCTCTACAAGGTAGGAAACCACCATCCCTTTGTTGTTTGTCAATGCTGACAAGGCCTTGCAATAGCCCGCCATCCTTACAAGGTCATATCTTGGCACTTTGGCCACCGCCCCGGCTTTGATTTTGTGGCGTGTTCTAACCTCATCGGGCAACTGCTCAAAACACAGATACGCGCTGAATAAGTTGTTAGCCTGCATACGCGCCTCCTTTCCCGATCGGGTTGTTTACACAGTGGGCAACCGCCGCCCGCTCCGATTCCGCCGCCGTTGGCACTCTGATTGCACACAGCCAGTTTTCAACCTCATCTTTACGGAAATATACCAATTTCCCGCCCTCGCTTTTGTAGTGGGGAATTTTCCGGCTGCAAATAAGTTTGTAGATATGGGATTTTGACAACCCCGACAATAAGTGTAGGTCATTCACCGACAAAACATTTTTGCTGCCAGCTGTAACCAGTGCTTTGAGTTCCTGCAACTTGTCTGTTACTTGTTTGATTTCATCTTTTTCCATAAATCAATTATACTTTGATTATGGCTTTCCCCGTTGAGGTGCAACGGCTCAACGGTTCTTTGCCCGTGTGAAACGTCACGGGCTGTTGCACTGTCACCCGCTTTGTTTCAGGTGGCAAAGATATAAAAGTAACATATTGACAATCAGCGGAATATGTCAATATTGCTGTCAATATTGACAACTGTTGCCGTCATAGTTTCAGCTTTTCCAACAAAGCGTCCTTTCCGCTAATCGTTCCCCTCGACAATGATTGTGGAAACGTAGCACTATTGTATTGTCCGCCATCGCTTTTACAGAAACAATTTGCAGCAATAACCCAAACGCGGTTTGTGTCTGTGTCCTTAAACAGCGTGTCACACAATTTAGCCAACAAAGCCGCCGTTTTCAGCCACTTTAACGCGCTGTGTCCACTTGGTTTGTCTCCTCCCCGGCAAACATACAACCAATCTTCCAAGCGGCTGTCAGTGTCAATTTCACAGCCTTTCAACCGCTCAAATAAGGTTTTTAACTCCTCATCTGTGAACTGGCTGTTGAAATGATT
The DNA here is from genome assembly GCA_017527945.1 of Bacteroidales bacterium. Next base: position 4,541 of record JAFXPL010000167.1, read on the forward strand.
GTTAGTGTCGCCGCGTTGAGGTTTCAACTTGTTTAGCTCATCATTCAACAGTTTCAACGTCTCTACATTCTCCCACCAACAACAGTTCACGTTGCACCACAATATTTCCCCGTCTCTCTCGGTGTTTATCCTTTGCAGGGTGTCAGTAAGTTGCTGTTGGCAGGTCTCAAACTTATTCCGTTGGGAAATCAGCCAGCGTTCATACTCATCTTTTGGCTTGTCGCTGTATAAGTCCATAAACAGAATCAGCTTTTTGTTGATATTGGCCTCAATCTCTTCAAACAGTTTGCAGCGGTCGTGGAAATCCCCACGGTTTTTCAGTAACTGTTTGCAGCCTTTGCACCTATTGCAACCCTCAAAAGTTCTCATTCCGTGTCTCATTCCGCCCTCCTTTCCCCTTGGTGGGTGAATATCCCGCTAACAAGGTTCACAGCCTCCCGCTTTTTGCTGTCAATGATTTCAGCGTATATCTGTGTTGTTTGGATATTGGCGTGGCCTAATAGCTTGCTTGTTGTGTAAATGTCCGCCCCAAGTGTCAGCATCATTGTTGCAAAGGTATGACGCGCCGTGTGGAATGTGACGTGTTTTGTGATCCCTGCACGCCGCCGCCATACCGCTATATCCTCCTCGATACAGCCGACTGTTGGCAAATTGAAAACGGTGTCGGTGTCGGTGGCCTCTCCACGCTCCGGCAAATAATGCAACGCGTCAGGTGATAGTGTCAGATATATTCGTTTCCCGGTTTTCTGAATGTCAATAGCGTTGTTTGAATCACCATCGGTTTTGAGGCCTCCCCACGTCAGATTCCTAATGTCTGACAACCTCAAACCACAAAAGCAACTGAACAAAAACGCCCGTTTCACGTGGTCATTGCCACACTGACTGTCAATAAGCCGTTGCACCTCATCAATTTCAAGATATTCACGTTTTGCGTGTCTGTCCTTTGGTTTATCCTCTCTCTCCAGTCTGCTATATGGATTCTCTTTGATATATCCCCGCTGGTAGGCCTTTTTCATAGCAAAACCAAGGTATTGAAAATACTGTGCAACTGTGCTTTCCGACAACGGTTTTCCGTTCAGTTTCCTGTATGTGTCGCGTAGGTAGTCCACATAACCAAGAATGAAATCTTTGTCCACGTCTGCCAGTTTGGGTGTTCCCTCCTTGCCTTTCATTTTCCTGCTCTCTGCATATTTCAAGGCCACGGCAAACGCGCTCTTTGTGTCCTTTTGCGCCCCTACACTCTTGTTTTTCATCCCCTTTTCATACTCTTCAAACCAATCTTTCAAAAGTTTCTCCCCGGCGTTTTCAATATAATAGGTGTCGCCCTTTTCAAGTTGTTTCAGCCTTTCCGCCCTGATCGTCGCCGCCGTTGCTATCTTTGCCTCGTTGTTCAGCTTGTCAAGTTTTGAACGCTCGGGGTCAAGGAATGATTCCAAGTACTCATAATGACGCTTGCCGTCCTTGTAAATGTCAAGATAGAGTTGTCTCCGTCCGTCTGAACGTTCCCAAACCCTTACGCCTTTCTGATTCGTTTTTGTGTGATTTCTCATTGCTTGCAAATTTGAATTGTACCCGGCTGCAAAGATAGCATTTTTTCAATCGGGGTCACAATCGGGGTCACAAAAAAAGTCAAAATAACGGCAAACAAAAGAAAATAGGCGGGTGTGTCACTCGCCTATCTTGCTGAATATCAGTGTATTTAATTGTTATTATTTGTCCCTTGTTTTCTGTCCTGAAAAAACTAAACTTTAAATCCGGGTTCGATTCCCAGCGGGACTACATCATGGAGGCGCAATTTTTGTGCCTCTTTTTTTACCCCATTAAAAGTCGTATCCGACCATTTCTCCGTGCGGGTGGATAATAGTGTATTTGGTGAACCGTTCATCGGCCTCGAAGCCATCACCGTAGTTCACGGATCCGTCGTTTTTGACTTGTTTCACTGATTTTGTCGAGTAGATGGAGCGTTTGCGCTGGTCCCAGATCACCTCGTCGGTAATGACGGAGTCACCAGTGGAGAGGTCATAGATGACCACATTGTCGGTGGCCTTGAAGAGGTTGTTGTTGATTTGGCAGGCGTAATTTGCCGTGACGATGGCTTGCTTTTGGCCGTAGTCGTTGAAAGAGGTAATGGTGATGCCTTTCGGACAGTCGGTGTAGGTGGTGTCGGCGTTGTCATAACGGTTGAACATCGGGGTGTTGACGATGAAGGCGGTCTTTCCCGAGTCGCTGACAGTGATGGTCATGTTTTCGGCCGATTCATCGGGGAACTTGCCTTCGAACTCCAACAGCTGGGCATGGCTTTCCTTGTCCTTGCAGGCAGCAAAAAGCATCATAACGAGCGATGCCGTTATGATGCTTATGTACAAATATTTAGGGTTAAGAAGCATCGGAGATTATCTCACGGTCGTATTCTCTTGAATCCAGCAGCCCACGTGGTAGGAGGCACCGGAGGTCAGACCGCGTTTGAAGAGTTCGTCCTTGCTGGGGAATCTCAGTTTGGAGCGTTGTGAGTTGGCTTCGCTGGCGCAGGAAGGATCCACAGCTGCGGCTTTGGCGTATTTGTCGGCTGCGGCCCAGGCGTATGCGCCGGGAACTTGTTCGTCACCGCAGCGGTTGCCGGAGTTGGCATAGAGGTCGCCGATGAGGATGTAGGCCTTGCCCATGTTGGGTCTTGCCTTGAGGGCGTCGTAGGCGGCGGAGCGGGCTTCGGAGAAGGAGCCTTTCAGTCTGTAAGCCAGTGCCAGCATGTAATGGGCATCAGCCTCTTGCTCGTGGGTTTCACTCAATTTTGCCGCTTCTTTGAAGTATTCGATGGTGGTGCTGATTTCTTCTGCGCTTTGGCTCTTGATATAGTTCTGGAGCGTGAGGTTACCCATCATGTAGGCGGTATTGCGGCTCGGTTTGGCTTTGTGCAGGATGGCGAGGCCTTCTTGGAAGACCGGGCTGCTGGTGCAGTTGCCCTTGAACATGGTGTTCACCATCTTGCTCACGGACTGCAGGTCATTCTTGATTTCATCGAACTTCTTGGTGTAGAGCATGTCCATCACTTCGCAGGAAGCGTAGGGGGTCACGGATTTTTCAATTTTGGCGAGTGTCTTGCGATAGTTGGTGATGAGCTTCATTTGGCGGGTGGTGTCGGCAACCAGTTTCTTGGCTTGTTTGTCTAATGCGATGCGGTCGATGATGCCGTCGTCGAATTGTTTCTGAAGGGCTTCCAGGGCGTCTGAACTCGTTTCGTAGGATTTGGTGGCGTTCAGGATGGAAAGGTCGATGTAGTCGGTGGCGCGTTCGTAGGCCTCAATCACGATGGACGTGTCCTTGAGTGCTTTCGTCTTGTTTTCAGCCAATTGGAAATAAGCGTCCCAAATGGCGGGCTGTGTGTTCTCCTTTTCCATTTCCACGGATTGGATGAACCAGGTGAAAGCCTGTTCGTACTGCTCTTTTCTGTAGCGCAGGGTGTTGTAGGCTTTCAAGCCGAGACCGGAGCCGGGGGTGAATTTCTCAGGGAAGTAGGTGCTGCGCACATCGAAGGTGTAGAGCAGGGAGTCGATGAGAAGCTCGCGGCGGGCGGAGTCTTTTTCATCTTTGATCAGGTTTTGGAAAAGAGTCTGTGCATTCGTGTAGATGCCGTCCCAGGAGCAAGGGCTGTGCTGGATGACATACTGCCAGGGTCCGTAGGCGTCTTTGTAGCTCTTGGCGTTGTAAAAGGTTCTGAAGTTGGTGATTTCTTCAAGGCATTTCATGGAGTCAGCTTCGTTGGCCCCGTATTTGAAGGGGCAGGGGTTCTGCGCGAAAAGGAAACTTCCGCTGAAAACCAATGCGATGATTGCGACAATCTTTTTCATTTTTTGTTGTTTTTTATAGGGTTATTATTTTTTCTAATCTAATTTGACTCGTTGATACCAGCGTTCTTGCAGGGTGAAGCAGAGGGAGAATCTGAAGTAGTTTTGGCGAACGAGGCCGTTGGCGAGGGTTCCGTTTTTCCCATATTCGAGCATTAAGTTGATAGACGAGTGCGTATTGAACGTGGTGAGTGGAATTCCTACGCCTACACTGACTCCGAATTCGGAGATAGGTTTATTACGGATTAATAATTCTCCAGTGGAATAATGTCCGCCGACACGAAGCGCCAATTTTTTGAAGAATTTGTTGGACAGGGGATCCGGGATGTATTGGAATCCCAAAGCGGCACCGATGGAATTTCGCATCGTGTCTCGCGAAGGCTTTATGAAGGAAAATTTGTTCCAGTTGCGCCATGTCACGTCGGCGGCAAGGGTGATCTTGTCCTTGTATGTGTAGCTTAGTCCGCCACCTACCGACTGCGGGATGTTCAGCCTTCCACGCAATCCATCCTTAAGGAGTATGGTATCGTAAACACTTGTGGATACGTAAGTTCCGGAATATGAATTGACCAAAAGTTTCTCGTTTGCCCAGATATAAGCGGTATTGCTATAAACTGCTCCTATCCCGATCCGGTGGTTTTCCCCGATGTTGAACAAATACTGGAGTCCCGCATCAAGATAAACGCCTTTTACATTGTAGGCATCGCTCACATAGGTGTTGAAGAAGTTGCTGCCGTCAAACTCCGTGTTGCTATAAGCAAAGATGGACCCGAACATGTAGCTGACGTTCAAGCCTATGGACAGCCCCTTGCAGATTTTGAAGGCATTGCCCCAATAGAGTTGGTTGACTCCTCCTTTTCCACTGTACTTGTTTGTGACAACGCCGATGTTTTCAATCGCCTTGGAGGTTTCAATGTCGTAGCCTATGTCACTGAAAGGCATGATGCCGAGGCTGGTGCGCCAATGTCGGGTAACGGGCAGACCGATGGCTAAATAGCCAGGCTTCGCGTAGGAAGCCTTTTGGGTTTTGTCTCCTTGTGTCAGACGTGAGGAAAACACGGATGCGGCGGCATCTGCGACGAAGGACAATGAGTCGAATGCTGCGTAAGCCGCTGGATTCCGGAAATTAATGTAATAGGGGTTTTGCATGGCGTAGGAAGCCCCGCCCATGGCATCAAGAATTCCATTTGATGCGTGACTCACCAATCCGATTCCGTAGCTGGAATAGGGTGTGCTGATTTCGTTTTGCGCCTGTATGGTGAATATGAAAAGGCTGCAAACCAGAAATGTCAATATACGATGGTCAGTTTTCTGATGCATTCAGTTTTAATATTTTAAGCAATCCGAACAGTGTCGGATTTTGGGCGGCAAATATACGTTTTTTTATGAAATTTTGTAACAACGGGGAATCTCCGCCTGAAAAAAGCACTTCCAGCGAAGGGAATCGTTCGGCATATTGGGCAATCATGCCGTCGATTTCGTTTGCCATGCCGTGGATGACACCTGTGAGGATGGAGGATTTTGTGCTGTCGCCAACTATCTGGTATATGGGTTCGGGTTCCACGAGCGGCAGTCGGGCGGTGAATTGGGCAAGGGCTTGAAAGCGCATCCGCATGCCCGGGGCGATACGTCCACCCCAATATTGCCCGGTAGCATCCACGAAGTCTGCTACCAAACAGGTGCCCGCCATAATGGACAGAACGTTTTTTTCAGGATATAAAGCATTGGCACCCACGGCATTGGCAATCCGGTCAGTGCCCAATGTCTTTGGTGTTTCGTAACGAATGACGATGGGTAGCCGACAATCGTGCGTGAACCGGACAAGTTTGACGCGTTTTCCCAACCATAGCAACAATTCCTCATCGTCTTTGCCAACAGAGGAAACGATGGCACTTTCGATGGATTGGTCTTTGGAAGAGAGCACGGCATCCAGCATTGGGATGGTCAGCCTGTCCTTTTGCATCCAATGAACCATTTTTTCGTTTTCATTGAAAACGGCCAGTTTCTGCAGAGTGTTGCCGATGTCGATGATTAGGTGCATTTGAGAGTTTAGGAAGTTTAGGAAGTTTAGGAAGATTAAAGGACTAGAGTGTTTGGTTCTTGCGGTTGCGGAGGATGTCGATGGCTAAATAGATGGCGTTGCGCATAGACTGGGCATCGGCGATGTTTTTGCCGGCGATGTCGTATGCGGTGCCGTGGGCAGGGGCTGTGCGCACAATGGGCAGGCCTGCCGTGAAGTTCACGCCGTCCTTCCCCAGAAGCTTGAACGGAATCATGCCTTGGTCGTAATACATGGCCAGGGTGGCGTCGAATTTGGTGTAGGCTCCGGATGCGAAGAAACCGTCTGCGGCGAAGGGACCGAAAGCGTTGATGCCGTTGTGGAACGCTTGGGCTACAGCCGGTTGGATGATTTCCTTGTCTTCGGTGCCAAGCAGACCGTCATCCCCGTTGTGCGGATTGAGGGCAAGCACGGCGATGGTGGGGTTACTCAAGGCGAAATCCTGTTTCAGCGACTGATGCAATGTCTCTATTTTCTGCAAGATTTTCTCCTGCGTGATATTGGTTGCCACTTCGTTGATTGGCAAGTAGTTGGTGACAAAGCCGACGCGAAGGTTCTCAGCCACCATTATCGGCATGGCCGGATGCTCTTTTCCGCCGAAATAGTGCTCGAAAAAGGCGGTGTGGCCAGGAAATTTGAACTTTTCGGACTGGATGTTGCTTTTATTGATGGGCGCGGTCACAATAGCGTCGATGAGCTTGTTCTTCAAATCGCGTCCGGCGGCATAGAGCGACCGCTCCGCCATTTGTCCTGCGATTTTTGTGGAAGTTCCGAGGTCCAGTTTCACTTCCTCCTCATACAAATTGATGAGGTTGGGGCGTTTTGTGGAGAGTTGCTCGGCCGTTTTGGTGAACTGGAACGAAAAATCGGGCAGCTCCATGTATTTCTTATGGTAAGAGGCCACTTTTGACAACCCGTACACTACGGGGGTGCATATTTCCATTATCCTATTGTCACTCAGAGACTTGATGATTACTTCATAGCCGATGCCGTTGATGTCGCCTTGCGTGATGCCGATGGTAAAGTTCTTGTTTTCTGCCATGATACTGTTTTAAATTTTCGAAGTGCAAATGTACACAAATTTTGGACATAGACAAATGACTTAGACATAAACAAGTGACTTAGACTTGGGTCATCGGTCTAAGTTTAAGTCTAAGTTTAAGTCTAAGTTCTAAGTCTAAGTCAAAAAGAAAGGGCGGATGTTTCAGTCCGCCCTTTGTTGAATCGATATAGTGATAGGCTATTTGTTCACTTGGAATTTCTTGTCGCCGTTGACGAAGAAGTTCACGATTTGGTTGGCGGCGGCGAGGCCGGCGTTGATGTTGGCCTCGGCGGTTTCGGCACCCTGTTTTTTCGGGGTGGCGAAGAAGCGTTTCTCAAATTTGCTGAACTCTTCCAAAGCCTCAGGGGCGATGTCGGTGCAGTATTTGAGGTCTTCGCGCTCGGCCATCAAAGCGACGAGCTCTTCCTCGTTGATGACTTCCTTGCGGGCGGTGTTGATCACGCAGCCGCCTTTGGGCATGAGTCCGACCAGGGCTTTGTTGATGGATTTCTTGGTTTGGTCGTTGGCGGGGATATGCAGGGAGATGTAGTTGCAGTTCTTGTACATGTCCTCGAGGGTGGCGGGAACGGTCACGCCTTCGGCTTCCATCTTCTCTTTCGGCACAAACGGGTCGAAAGCCCAGACTTCCATGCCGAGGGCTTTGGCTTTTTCGGCCACAAGGCGGCCGACGTTGCCGTAGGCCTGGATGCCGACTTTTTTGCCCTTCAGTTCGGAGCCGGTGCCGGGTTTGAAGGTGTTGCGGGCCATGTAAATCATCATGCCGAGGGCAAGTTCGGCCACCGCGTTGGAGTTTTGGCCGGGGGTGTTCATGGCCACGATGTTGTTGGCGGTGCAGGCGGCGAGGTCGAGGTTGTCGAAGCCGGCGCCGGCACGGACGACCACCTTGAGGTTCTTGGCGGCATCAATTACTTGGGCGGTCACTTTGTCGGAACGCACAATCATGGCATCCACGTCCGCAACGGCGGCGTAGAGCTCTTCAGGGGTTTCATATTTTTCCAGCAGAACCAATTCATATCCTGCTTTTTCTACAATTGCGCGAATGCCATCCACAGCGGCTTTCGCGAAAGGCTTTTGCGTTGCAACTAATACTTTCATTACTATACTTTATTTTAATTAGGTGAAAGTGAAGTAGTGAGTGGGGCAGGACCTGGACTGCTCGCCACCCACTGTTCACTGTTCACTAAAAATTATTTGTTTGCTTTTTCGAAATCCTGCATGCAGGCGACGAGGGCTTCGACATCCTCGACGGTACAAGCGTTGTAGAGGGAGGCGCGGAAGCCGCCGACGGAGCGGTGGCCCTTGATGCCGACCATGCCGCGTTCTTTGGCGAAAGCCATGAAGGCATCCTGTTTGTCCTCGTAGCCGGGGGCCATCACCCAGCAGTGGTTCATGATGGAGCGGTCGGCCTTGTCGGCAACGGTGCCCACGAACATGCTGTTGCGGTCGATTTCGTCGTAAAGCAGAGTGGACTTCTTCATGTTGATTTTATTCATTTCAGCAACACCGCCGATGGTGTTCTTGAGCCAAAGAAGGGTTTCGTGCATCACGAAGATGGGGAGCACGGGAGGAGTGTTGAACATGGAGATGTTCTTGGCTTCCTCGGCGGCATGGGTGCGGTAATCCACCATGGTGGGCAGCGGGTTCATGTAGGCGCGGTCGCCAATCTGGCCGAGGATGTCCTTGCGCACGATGACGAAGGTGACACCGGCGGGGCCGACGTTCCTCCGCGCACCGCCGTAGATGAGGCCGTATTTCGTCACATCGACGGGACGGCTCATGATGTCGGAGCTCATGTCGGCGACGAGCATCACGTTATTCACCTCCTCCGCGGTGAAGTCCTTGCGGATTTCAGTGCCGTAGATGGTGTTGTTGGTGGTGATGTGGAAATAGTCGGCGTCAGCGGGGACGGTCCAGCCTTTGGGGATGTAGTTGTAGGTCTTGTCCTCGGAGGAGGCGACGATTTCGACCTTGCCGAAGTTCTTGGCTTCCTTGGCGGATTTCTTTGCCCAGACGCCGGTCTGCAGATAGGCGGCTTTGGTTTTCATCAGGTTGGCGGGCACCATATAGAATTGGGTGCTGGCACCGCCGCCCAAGAAGAGCACTTCGTAGGTGTCGGGGATGTTGAGCAGTTCGCGCCAAAGTTGGCGGGTTTCTGCCATAATTCTTTCCCAGCCGGGGGTGCGGTGGGAGATTTCCATCAGGCCGACGCCGGTGTTGTCGAAGTTGCGAATGGCGTTGATTGTGGATTCAACAGCCTCTTTGGGAAGGACGCACGGTCCTGCGTTAAAATTGTGTACGTTGTTCATAACTAATATAATACGTTACATTTTTAAAGGTGAAGTATGCAAAAATTTGATGCGGCAAAGATACAAAATAAAGTGACGGATGAACCCTTTTTCGGAACATGAAATTTTTTTTGGTGGAGATGGTGTACCGATTGAAAAAAAATGTATTTTTACAGCCTCAAAAAACGGAGAGATGGCCGAGTGGTCGAAGGCGCGCGCCTGGAGAGCGCGTAAGCGCCAAAAGCGCTTCATGGGTTCGAATCCCATTCTCTCCGCTAAGACCTAAAGATTTGAAAATCAATAAAGTAAAAATAATTTAATTTCAAAAATCAAAATCCATTATGAAAAAACTTATCGCCTTACTTACCGTTTTCGGTTTCTTGACCTTCGGTACTGCAAACATCGCATTTGCGCAAAAACAACAAAAATCTGCCGAAACTCCCGCTACGGAGCAGGTTGCAGAGGAGGTTGCAGCTGAGGCGGCCCCTGCCACCACTCAAGCCGAGTTGTCTTCGGATCCCGATGAATCCGTCAACCAAGGTTTGCACTATGTTTTAAAAGATAAGTTCATCCAAGGTGGTGCTGTGTGGATGACCCCGGTGTTGATCTGCTTGATCCTGGGTCTTGCTTTCGTTATTGAACGTATTTTCTACCTTAACCTTTCTTCGGTCAACTCCAAGAAACTGTTGGACAAGGTTGAGAACACCCTTAAGACCAAAGGCGTGGATGCCGCTAAAGAACTCTGCCGCGACACCAAAGGACCTCTTGCCGCCGTCTTCTTCCAAGGCCTCGACCGCTACGATGAAGGCCTCGAGTCTGTGGAGAAATCCCTTACTTCCTACGGCGCTGTCCAAATGGCCAAGCTGGAAAACAATATGACTTGGATTAGCCTGTTCATCGCCCTGGCTCCGTCCTTGGGATTCTTGGGAACGGTCATCGGTATGGTGCAGGCATTCGATGATATCGAACGCGCAGGTGATATCTCCCCGACCATCGTCGCCGGCGGTATGAAAGTGGCTCTGTTGACCACCGTGTTCGGTTTGATCACCGCCATGATTCTCCAAGTGTTCTACAACTATCTGCTCACCCGTATCGACGCCATCGTCAACGATATGGAAGATGCCACCATCTCCTTCATGGATATTCTTGTTAAAAACAAAGCCAATAAATAATAGGGAATTGGTTTCCTATATATAATATATACAATTAATTATTTAAAGCGTTGTATAATGAAAAATAGAATAATCAATATCGTCATATTCGCTGTCGCTATCCTGGCGGTCTGTGTGGCTATTGCTTTTTCTTTCTTCTCATTCGATTCCGACAAGAAAGACAGCTATATCCAAGCCCAGGAAGTGAAGGCCCAGACACCGGCGATGGTGTCCGAGCTGGAGACGGCCACTGTGGAAACCCTCCCCTCTGTGATTGAGAAATATCAAAAAGAGACCCAAGAACGCAATGAAAACCTGAAGAGCGTCCAAATGGAGAAAGATATTCTCTATACCTATCTTCAGGATTTGAAAAACCTCGATGAGAGCAACTTTGATGCCTATAAAGCCAATTTCCCGCAACGCTCCGCTGGTCTGTTCGCTAAAAGCGAGAACAAACAGAAATATGTGGACGGCTTCAACAAGGTTCAGTCTTATAAGGATCTTGAAGGCTATGTGGAAGATGTCAATAAAGATTATAGCGTGATTAAGCAGAACTATCTGGTGGAACGCAATTATATCAAAGCCGCCAATGGTTTGCTGAACACGGCTTTTAATATTAGCTCTACTGCCTCCGCCAACAAGAAGGCTGCCGAATTGGATTCTTTCCAAAGTGACCTGAAGAGCTTCGGCAAGAGCGCATCTTTGCAGAACTTCTTCATTATCCTTACATACGTGCTCGGCATCGGTGCCCTCGCCTTGATGGTCTTCTTCCTGTTGACCAACATGATTGCCAACTTCAAGACCTCCTACAAGATTCTCTTGGGTCTTGTCCTCTTGATTGTGGCTTTCTTTATCGGCTACCTCGTGGGTACACCTACCCTCAGCCCCTCGGCTATCAAAGCCGGCATGAGTGGTTCAGGCTACAAGATGGTGAACGCTGCTGTGTTCACGGTCTATGTGTGTTTGTTCGTCGCGATAATCTCCATTATTGTGACCTTGATTATGAACGCCGTTAAAAACAGAAACTAACATGAGTAAAAGAAAAACACCAGGATTGAATACGGGCGCAATGTCAGACATTTCGTTTCTGCTGTTGACCTTTTTCCTGCTGACTTCCTCCATCAATACGGAGCAGGGTATTCCGAGAAAGCTCCCGCCTCCAAAAAAAGAGGATGCCAAAGACTTGCAGGTGGAAATTAACAGAAGAAACGTTCTGAACGTGCTGGTGAACTTCCGCGATGAGATTTCCGTGAATGGAGATGTCATCATGGTGGGTGAGTTGAAGGATAAGGCCAAGGAGTTTTTCGCAAACCCGGCTAACGACCCTTCCCTTCCGGAAAAGGTGAGTAAGCCTATTGATGGCATCGGCGATTTCCAAGTGTCAAAAGGTGTCGTATCTCTCACCAACGACCAGGGTACCAGTTATAATATGTACGTCCAAGTGCAAAACGAGTTGCAACGCGCTGTGAATGAACTTCGTGACGAAACTGCGCTGCAGTACTTTGGAAAGAAATTCGACGGTCTGGACTCTTCCGCCCAACGCGCTGTCTCCACCGCCATCCCGATGAGCATCTCCGAGGCTCCGCCCATGGACTACAGTAATACCGGCAAATAACCTTAAAAACGCGAGATTATGTCAAGATTCAGAAAAGAAGGAAAAAAGGAGACACCCGAACTCAACATGGGTTCCATGTCGGATATTATCTTCATGTTCTTGTTCTTCTTCATGGTGATTACGACCATGCGCGAGGCTTCGCTGAAGGTCCACTTCCAGCCTCCGCAAGCCACTGAAATTCAAAAATTGGAGAAGAAGTCGTTGGTGGCCAACATCTATATCGGTGCCCCTATCAGCAAAAACGAAAATACCCTGCCCCCCGGCGAGGTTTCCGTCCAGCTGAACGACCAGACTATCAAGGCTGAGGATTTGGTGCGCGATGTCCGTGATTTCATCGGAACCGAGAAAGAGTCCCGTGATGCCCAGGACAGAGATCGCCTGACCTTCTCCTTGAAAGTCGATAAGGATGTGCAAATGCGTTATGTGAACACCATCAAGCAGGAGTTGCGTAAGAATAATGCGTTGAAGATTAATTACGCAGCTGGCAAAAAGGTGGTTAACAATTAATAATATAAACCCTTATTCAGGGCAGTGGCGGTCCATTGCCCTGATTTTTTGTAAGTTAACTAATTACTAATCAAAAATCCATATTATGAAAAAAATTTTACTTGCTGTTACAGCGTTGTTTATGATCAACGCAATGTTTGCCCAAGACATGGTTAAGACCACCAGCTTGAGCAATATTCCAATGGTGAAAAAGACCATTACGGGTCGAGAAGAGGCCGCTCCTCAAAACATTATTAACCCAATAACCCGCGCGGTCAGCCGTAATTTTGTCGGCACTACTTACTACGACCTGCAAACCAATGGCTCTATGTCCAATAAAGTGGTCGCCCATAGCGATGGAACGATTTCCACTGTCTGGACAACGGGCAGCTCTGCCGCCAGCCGTGGCACAGGCTACAACTATTTCAATGGTACGTCTTGGGTGAACAGCTCTACCAGCACCGACAGAATTGAAAATACCCGTACTGGTTGGTCCACCATTACCAGTGTGGGAGATGCTGAGATTGTTGCCGCCCATAACGGTACCGATGCATTGGTTATCAGCATTTGCCCTCAAAAAGGCACTAATAACTGGATTTATTCTACGTTGGAGGGTCCTGTCGTTTCCAACGGTAGCAATACCAGCACGTGCCTGCTTTGGCCTGCTTTGGCCTCCAATGGCAATACCATTCACTTGATTGCCTGTACGGAATCTGACGCTGGTTACCTCTACAATGGCATTCAAACGTGTCTGGTTTACTACCGTGGTACGTTCAATCCTTCCAATAACACGATTTCCTGGGAAGCCCCTCGTATCGTCGGTGATGTCACCGCAAGCGAAGTCTCTTCTTTCAGCGGCGATGCTTACTCCATCACGGCGAAGGGCAACAATGTGGCTGTCTTTGTCGCTAACAATGCGTCAGACGCTTTCCTTTGGAAATCAACTGACAATGGTGTGAATTTCACGAAGACGACGGTCTTCCAACACCCTTACCCTGGTTACAACGAAAGCACGACTCTTGTGGTTGACACTCCCTACGTTCCCGATGGTTCTTGCGCAGTTGCTCTTGATGCTAACGGCAACGCCCATGTCGCCTTCGGTATCACACGTCTTATGAATGATAACCTTACGGATGGGACCTACTCTTGGTTCCCTGGCGTGGTTGGCATGTTATATTGGAATGAGACCCAACAGCCTATCTTAAACACCGGCAAATATAGCTTGGATCCGGATACGCTTGCCGCTGCCGGTTATACGGTTATCAAACGTTCAGACCTGAACCGTGATGGTGGTGCCTATTTTGGTGGTGAAAGCTATGATCTGCCCAGCTATGGTGTGACATGTGTCTCCATGCCGCAGATTCTCATCGATGGCAATAACGTCTATTTGGTTTTTGCTGAATTATTGGACTGGCCTTTCCTTGATTTTACCAATTCGAAATATTTCCGCGGTATCTTTGGTGTGAAATCTACCGACAATGGTGCCTCTTTCGGCGATGCCAGCTGGTTGTCATACAACAAGGACTGCTATTATGTTGATAGTTGGGATTGGGTTGAAGATACGACCATGACGATTAGCCAACTCTTGGAGAATTATATTTACATGAGTGGTGAAAGTGTCTTCCCGGCAGTGGCACCTGAACTTGTCAACGGTAAGATTGTCATGACATGGCAGCAAGACTATGTCGCCGGCAGTTCCATCAAAGAAGATGACGTTATCATGGCTTCCAGTGAATCGTTCATCTATTATCTTAAGATGGATGCGGATTCCATCGGATTGTACAACAACGTTGATGAAGTTTCCCAAGGCCTTTGGATTGACCCCACGGGCATCAACAACCATAACATTTCCGGTATGAAGATGTATCCGAACCCGGCTTCCGAGTCTGTGAATGTCTCTTTCTCAGCCGAAAATGCTGAAAACGGCGTGGTCTCTGTGATGAACCTGATGGGTCAGACGGTTTATACCAGCAATGTTGAAGTGAACGAGGGTTACAATATGATCAATATTCCGGTGAAACAATTCTCCGAAGGTGTCTATATGGTTACCCTTCGCACTAACACCGGCATTTCCACCCAAAAGTTGATTGTCAAGTAATTTTTTATATGTTATAAGAAAAAAGGCAGGCCGAAGTGCGACCTGCCTTTTTTTCTGTAAATAGATATTTTCATTATGATTAAATCCATGACCGGCTTCGGTCGGACAGTGTTGGAAACCAGCGGAAAATGCATTACCGTGGAAATCCGCACGTTAAATAGCAAGCAGTTGGACTTGAATGCGCGTATTCCGCTGCTGTTTAAGAATTACGAGAACGAAATTCGCTCCATTCTGTCGAAAGAACTGGAACGCGCCAAGGCCGATTTTACCATAACGGTGGAAAACCGCTCAACAGACAGTGCCGTCGCCATCAATACAGAATTGGCAAAGTCTTATTATCAGACACTGACGGGACTTTCCCGTCAATTGGGGAATCCTGTTGAGAGCGACATTTTCCTGCATGTGCTGCGTATGCCCGATGTGGTCTCCACCCCGCAGGAAGAGGTGAGCGAGGAACTTTGGCAAAGCGTGAAGGTGGCCATTTTGGATGCCTGCCGTCAGCTTAACGAGTTCCGAATCTCCGAAGGAAAAGTTCTCGAAAAGGATTTCGTGAAACGAATCACGTTGATTCGCGACATGATTGACGAGGTTACCCCGTTCGAGGAAAATCGGATTGTCAAAATCAGGGAAAAATTTGAGAATTCCCTTAAAGAACTGGCCCCGAAAGTACAGTACGACCCGAACCGCCTCGAACAGGAGATTTTCTACTACCTCGAGAAGTTGGATGTCACCGAGGAGAAGGTACGTCTGCGCAAACATTGCGACTATTTTATCGAAACACTGAACGATAGCCAGTCCAACGGGAAAAAACTGGGTTTCATTGTTCAGGAGTGCGGTCGGGAAATCAATACGCTGGGTTCCAAAAGCAACGACTTCGACATCCAGCAAATCGTGGTGCGCATGAAAGACGAGCTGGAGAAGCTGAAAGAGCAGTTGGCAAATGTGTTGTAGTGGTGAAAAGTCATAGTTCATAGTCATAGTCATAGTTTATTGTCATAGTCATAGTTTATTGTCATAGTCTAAGTCAAAAAATGGGAAACATATTATCATTGATAGGACGTCCGAATGTGGGGAAATCGACGTTTTTCAACCGTCTGATCCAAGCGCGTGAGGCCATTGTGGATTCCACGGCCGGCGTGACGCGCGACCGGCATTACGGCAAGTCCGATTGGAATGGCTACGATTTTTCAGTGATTGACACTGGCGGTTATGTGGTGGGATCTGATGACATTTTCGAGTCGGAAATCCGCAAGCAGGCGGCATTGGCCATCGAGGAGTCGGACGTGATTGTGTTCATGGTGGACGGTCGCGAGGGACTGACTCCTTTGGACGAGGAAATTGCCGATATCCTGCGGCGTTCCAAAAAACCTTACTATTTGGCGGTGAATAAAATAGACAGTCCGAGCAACTACTTGGACTATACGGAGTTCTATGCACTCGGCATCGGGGAAATTTATCCCATTTCCGCTGTTTCGGGCAGCGGTACCGGCGACTTGCTTGACGAGGTGGTGAAGCACTTTAGCAAGGACAAGGATGACCTGCCTGACGATCTGCCGCGTATCGCCATCGTGGGCAAGCCGAACGTGGGCAAGTCCTCCATCATCAATGCTTTCCTGGGGGAAGACCGTCATATCGTCACACCGCTGGCGGGCACCACTCGCGACACCATCTTTACCCGTTACCGCAGTTTCGGATTCGACTTCTACCTCATCGACACCGCCGGGCTGCGTAAAAAGAGCAAGGTGGAGGAGAGCCTGGAGTTCTATTCCGTGATGCGGGCTATCCGCTCCATTGAAAACTCCGATGTCTGCATAGTGATGGCGGATGCATCGCAAGGTTTTGATTCCCAGGATCTTAATATTTTTGGATTGGTGGCGAGAAACCATAAGGGCGTGGTGTTGGTGATGAACAAGTGGGATTTGGTCGAGAAAGACACGCACACGCACAAGAATTTCGAGGACATGTTGAAGAAGAAAATCGCTCCGTTCACCGATGTGCCGGTGATTTTCACCTCCGTGACAGAGAAGCAGCGTATTTACAAAGTACTGGAAACGGCTATCCAGGTTTATCAGAACCGTCAGCGGAGAATTTCTACTTCGGAGCTGAACAACACGTTGTTGCCGGTCATTGAGAATACGCCGCCGCCCATGAACAAAGACAAGGTTATCCGCATCAAATACGTGACCCAGTTGCCTGTGGCGTATCCCACTTTCGCGTTTTTCTGCAATCTTCCGCAGTATGTGGTGGATTCCTACAAGCGCTTTTTGGAAAACCAAATCCGCAAGAATTGGGACTTCTCGGGCGTGCCCATTGAAATTTATTTCAGAAAGAAGTAGCGAATGAAAAAACTCTTCATAGAAACATACGGCTGTCAGATGAATTTTGCCGACAGCGAAGTGGTGGCTTCCATCTTGAAGGAGATGTATGTGCTGACGAAGGACATACAGAAGGCCGATTTGATTCTCATAAACACGTGCTCCATTCGCGACAAGGCAGAACAACGCATCCATAAACGTTTGAAGGAATTGGAGGCGTATAAGCGCAAAAAACGGACGCTGCAGGTCGGGTTGCTGGGCTGCATGGCCGAGCGGATGAAGGAAGAGCTGTTGGAGACGGAGCCGGTGCTGGATTTCATCGCCGGGCCGGATGCCTACCGCACGCTGCCGCAGCTCATCGCAGAGTCACAAAAGGGGCGGACATCGTTCAACGTCCTGCTTTCGGAAGAGGAGACTTATGACAACATTATGCCAGTGCGCTACGATGCCAACGGCGTTTCGGCTTTTGTCTCCATCATGCGTGGCTGCAACAACTTCTGTTCCTATTGCGTGGTTCCCTACACGCGCGGTCGGGAACGCAGCCGAAGCCCCAGAACCATCCTCGGTGAAATCGAGGACTTGCTGAAGCACAACTATAAGGAAGTCACGTTGTTAGGGCAGAATGTGAATTCCTATTTCTGGAAGGAAAACGGTGAAGAAGTGTCCTTTGCCAGATTAATGGCGATGGTGGCGGAGATGTCGCCGGAGCTGCGCGTGCGCTTTGCGACTTCGCATCCGAAAGACCTTTCCGACGAACTGATTGAGACCATTGCCCGTTACGACAACATCTGCAAATGCATACACCTTCCGGTGCAGTCGGGCAGCAACGAGATGCTGTCCAAGATGCGACGGGTCTATACGCGTGAAAGTTACCTTGCCCGTGCTCGAAAAATCAAGGAAGTGATTCCCGATTGTGCTATCACTACGGACATTATCGTGGGTTTTTGCGGTGAAACACTTGAGAATCATCAAGATACGCTGTCCATCATGCGCGAGGTCGGATACGAGTATGCCTACATGTTCAAGTATTCGGAGCGTGGCGGTACGTTGGCCTCCCGTCGCTATCCCGATGACATTCCGGACGAGGAGAAGACCCGCCGGTTAGAGGAGGTGATTGCGCTGCAGGGCGATCTGTCAATGGCGAGCAACCTCAAAGACGTGGGCAAGACGTTCCGTGTGTTGGTGGAGGGTGTCTCAAAACGCTCTGATGAGCAGCTATTCGGCCGCAACAGCCAGAACAAGGTCGTCATTTTCCCGAAAGGAGAATGGAAAATCGGCGATTATGCGGATGTAACGGTGACGGAGTGCACGCCGGCAACGCTATTGGGTAATTAAGTCCCGTAGGGGCGACATATATTAGCCCAGGGTGAGCGATAGCGAGCCTTGGGAATGAAATTGGGATGAAATGAATGATATACGAAATATAAAATTCGACCAGTTGGTTTCGTTTTTGCAGGAAAACGGGGAGAAACCGTTCCGTGCAAAACAAATCTGGACGTGGCTGTGGAAGCGGGGTGCAGGCTCGTTCGATGAGATGACCGACTTGTCGGTTGCCCTGCGCACGAAATTGCAGGCGAATTTCACGTTCCATCGGGCAGAAATTGCCCAAGAGGTGCAAAGCAGCGACAAAACCACCAAATTCTTGCTGCAATTTCATGACGGGAAGATGGTGGAGGGAGTACTGATTCCGAGCAAGGGGCGAGTGACGGCATGTCTTTCCACGCAAATCGGTTGCCCGTTGCATTGTGCCTTTTGCGCCACGGGTACCATGGGTTTTGTCCGTAACCTGCATTACAGCGAAGTCGTGGATGAGTATGTACTATTGAACAATCGTTCGCAAGAGATTTACAACCAGCATATTACAAATATTGTCTTCATGGGAATGGGTGAGCCGCTGCTCAATTTCGACAATATGATGACCGCCATTGACATCTTGACGGGCAAGGACTATTTCGGCTTGTCTCCGGCGAGGATTACGCTCTCCACAGCGGGTGTCATCAAAGGAATTAAAGCTTTGGCTGACAGAAATTTCCGATGCGGGTTAGCCATTTCGCTGCATAGTGCCGATCCGTTAGTGCGTGGTGAGATTATGCCCGTAACGGAGCATAACCCGCTGCCGGAGTTGCAGTCTGCGTTGAAATATTACCACGAAAAGACGGGCGAGCGCATCACCATCGAATATTTGTTGCTCTCGAAAGTCAACGATTCGGAAAAGGCAGCGGAGCAATTGGCGCGATTCTGTCGTCCTTTTCCAGTGAAAATCAACATTATAGAGTATAATTCCACTCCGGATTCTTTGTTCCAGCGATGCGATGCGAACCGCCGTCAGAAATTCATGGCGGTGCTGGAACGCTGCAATATGGTCGTCAATGTCCGCTTGAGCAAGGGGCAGGACATTGCTGCAGCTTGTGGACAACTGGTGAAGAAAAACATATAGTGCCTTTCAAGCCTTTTGTTACGTTGAAAAAAGCGGCCTCCCCGGATAGGAGAAGCCGCCTTTGAAATGTATGGAAAAAATGAAATGTAAGCTTAGAAATAGAGGTCGCGTTCGCCAGCTTTGATGCGTTCGATGCGCTTCAGCAGTTCGTCGTGGAATTTTTCATCGACGTTGACCAAATTGTTCTCAATCACTTTCCAGCCTTTTGCGGCCACTTCGGGCGTGGCGTAATCGACCAGATACTCGCTCAGTGTGAGGATGGCATTGGGTGTGCAGTAGCGTTTGATGAAGCCGGGTACGCTAAATTCCATGAAGTGCTCGCCGGTGCGGCCCAAGCGGTAGCAAGCCGTGCAGAAACTTGGGATGAAGTTGTTATCCAACAGTTCGTCGATAATCTCGCCTAACGTGCGGTCGTCGCCGATCTTGAATTGCTCGCGGTGCAGGTTCTGGTCCTCCTGTTTGTCGGTGTTTTTTTCGGTCTCTTCGTGGTGGTACTTGTAATCGCCGATTTGCAGGTTGGTACCGCCATCGATCTGCGAAATGCCGTACTGAATGGCCTTGGCGCGGAACTCGGAAGTTTCGCGGGCGGTCAGAATCATGCCCGTGTAGGGCACGGCGAGGCGGAAGATGGCGATGATTTTCTCAAAAGTCTCGTCATCCACAAAGTATTTGGTGTCGATGTTCAGACCGGAGGCGTCCTTGATGCGTGGGAAGGAAATGGTGTGCGGACCCACGTTGAAGCAGGCCTCCAGGTGGTTGGTGTGACGGATCATAGCCAGCACTTCGAAGCGCCAGTCGTAAAGGCCGAAGAGGATGCCGAGGCCGTTGTCGTCGATGCCGGCCTGTTGGGCGCGGTCCATGGAGGTGAGGCGCCATTCGTAGTTGCCCTTCATGGTGTTGGCGGGGTGGTACCAGGTGTAGGCCTCCGGATGGTAGGTTTCCTGGAAAATCTGGTAGGTGCCGATGCCGGCTTCCTTTACGATGCGGAATCCCTCCACGTCGAGCGGCGCGGCGTTGATGTTCACGCGACGGATGGAACCGTTGCCCTTGTGCACGGAATAGGCCAGCTTTGTGGTGTGCGCGATGAACTCCGGGGAGTATTTCGGCGATTCGCCATAGACGAGGATCAGCCGCTTTTGGCCGTCGTCCTCCAGAGCCTCGATGTTGTGGACGAACTCCTCGTCGGTGAGGGTGGTGCGCACCTGCTCGTGGTTGGAGGAACGGAAACCGCAGTATTTGCAGTTGTTAATGCAGTAGTTGCCTACATACAGCGGGGCGAACAGCACGATGCGGTTGCCATAGACGTTGCGCTTCAGCGTGCGCGCTCCCTCTTTGATTTCTTCCACCAACTCAGGGTCGGTGGTGTTGATGAGGACGGCCGTTTCCTCCATCGTCAAACGGTTCTTGTTCAACGACTTGGCGATGATTTCGCGCACCCGATCGGGCGTGCTCTCCGTCTTGTTGATATAATCCCAGATTTCTTCCGGGTCGATAAAAGGCTTCCCTATCTCATCGGGAATGCGACATTTTTCGGGGTTGAATTGCATATTGGGTTATTGGGTTATTGGGTTAAGGGGTTATTGGGTTAAGGGTTGTTGGGTTAAGAGTTTGAAGAGTTTGTTTTATTTTTTGCGTTTCTATTTCGTAAGAACGGCTTTGGCAGAAACATCGGGAATCTTGCCTAACTGTCCCGATAGGGAGTTGATTTTGTTGACATCACCCTCGACGATGAGGGAGATGACGGCGGTGGGGCGGTCGTGGAAAGGCAGCCCTTGGCGTGCGAGCACGATGTCGGAGTGACTGGAAATCACCTCGTTCACTTGCGCTGCAGACGCTCTGTTTGACAATAATACCGTTATGGTGCCGATTCGCTTTTCCATCAGAACTTCTTTAGGATCAGGTTGTTGACAAAAAATGTTTCACGCGGGCATTTTGTGCCCGAATGAGGCGGCAAAAGTATCATTTTTTTGTTTATCTTTGCCGCTTCAAAAAATAAATGATTTCTGTTAAACGAAAAAAATGCAAAAAAGGATAAAAATCTGTATATCATTGCTTTTGATAAGTATTTGCTTGTCCCTTTCTGCACAGAAATCAGATCCCGTCTATCAAGAGCTCTATTCCGAAGCGGAAATTTTGGCCAACAGCGCCATTTATGATGTCGCGAAAAACTATTATTTCGATGCATTGAATGCTGTGCCTTCGGGTAGAAATGCGCGTGAGGTCAAGTACAAAATCAAACAGAAAATCCTTCGCATGGAGTGCTATATGCGCTTCTATCATCTGCTGGACCAGGCCAACGAACTTGAACAGCTGCAGGATTTTGAGAGTGCCCAGAAATATTATGCGGATGCGCTTGACTACGCCTATTACGAAACCCTTGATATCCCTCACCTCGATTCCTTGAAGTCCTGCCTGCAGATTGTGCAACAGACTGCCGATCTTTGCCGAAACCTTTGTCGGATCGAGGTGCTGAATATGGAAGGCGACTATGCCGAGGCCCGGAAATTGTACCATCAATGGGTGGAGGAAGCCGATAGCTATGGCTATAAGTGGAAAAAATATCATTTTCCCGTTGAATTCATCCAAAAAGTGGATTCTATCACCGATTTCTTGTATGCCGATCGCAACAACTCCTTGGTCTATCGCTCAATTTTCCCGGAGGAATATGTGGTGATGGATGACTATCTTTTCCAGCTGCTCAACACCACTGCCTGCCAAAATCCGCAACCTATTGAATCGGACATTACCTTTGTGGTTTCGTTGGACACCAACGGCAGGGTGGAAATGTATATTGACGGAAACCAGACAGACAACGCCTTCAACATGGCCCTTCTGAAGGATGTCAACCTGCGCATGTCGCAACCCTATCGCTACGGATTTTCCCTCCCTGTGAAAGAGAAACTCCGTTACCATATCACCTCCAACAAGGCTTCCGTGTGGGTGCAGAAGACCAAAAAGGGATACGTGGTGAAAGACCAGGCACTCGACAAATTGTATGCCAATGAGTTTCGCTCTGAACTCGCTGCCGCCCCCGTCGGAAAATACTTTTTCCAAATTCACCAAAACGTCATCGACAACCATGCGCTCTCCACCGTCCGGCTTGCCGATGCGAAGGGCGGAAAGGCGAAAAAGTGGCTGAAAAGTCGGTAGAGACTCGTCGGGCTGAGTTCCAGGTTCATGTTTGCGCGTTTTTGAAAAATGTGTACCTTTGCGCCTTTATTTGTAAAGAAAGAGCATGTCTATAATTGTTAACAACGTTACGAAGGTTTTCGGAGAGCAATATGCCCTCAACAAAGTCAGTTTTGAAGCCAAAAAAGGTGAAATTGTCGGTTTTTTGGGTCCTAACGGTGCCGGCAAGACCACTATGATGAAAATCATTACCGGTCTGATTCCGCCCACAGAGGGCGATGTCACCGTCTGCGGTCTCGATATTTGGAAAGACTCCTTGAAACTGCGGCAAATCATCGGTTATCTTTCGGAGGCCAACCCGCTCTACTACGACATGTATGTGCGGGAGTACTTGGAGTTTGTGGCCGGTGTTTTCCATCTGAAGGACAAGAAGAAAAGCATCGATGAAGTTATTGAACGCACTGGTCTGACTCCCGAACAGCATAAAAAAATTGGGGCGTTGTCGCGCGGCTACAAGCAGCGTGTCGGCATTGCGCAAGCCTTGATCCACGATCCCGAAGTGCTGATTCTCGATGAACCTACTACGGGTCTCGACCCCAACCAACTGATTGAAATACGCGAACTTATCCGGTCATACGGTAAAAATCGCACGGTGCTGCTTTCCACCCACATCATGCAGGAGGTGCAAGCCATGTGCGACCATGTGGTCATCATCAACAAAGGCGAACTCGTGGCCGACACCCTCACCAAGGATCTCCATCTCCTTGCCCAAAAGGTTGGACTTAAAACCGCCGATGAACTCGACGCCCTCAGCATGGAACAGCTTTTCCACCGGTTAACTCAAGAAAGATGAATCAGCGAATTATAACCCCGTACATCAAAAAGAACGGGCTATTATCGGAAGCTTCGTTCGAGGAAGCCTTCCAATATGTTGGTCAAAAACTGCAAAATCCGGGGGGCAACGAAACCTTAGTGATGACTTCCGGGAGTTACTCCAACGAGACACTCTATCTTTTGCAGCGTATTGCACGTACATTATTGAATACCAATGCGATAAGTGCTTTCGACTATTATCGGCGCGGCACGGATTTCTTTGCCGACAAAAACGATATCCTGCCGTTTGCGGAGATGTTCCAGTCAGACAGGTTTTATTGCATTTTCCCGAATAATGCGGAGACGATTCGCAATCCGTCTCTGCAAAACGGCATTCCTGAAACGCTGAAGGCTGTGTTTGAAATCCTTAAGCGTTGTCCCGACACGCCGCGCTATTGGTTCAACACCCCTGAAACGCTGAACATTACGGACTATTATGCCTTTTTCCGAAGCGTTAACTACTATTTGATAGAGCACCATCTGGAAAAAGGGATCTATGTGGATGTCTTGGGGAAGAATTATGGAACGTATAAGGAAAAGCTGCTGGCCGACAATTATGCGACCTTGCTGAAAAAAAATAATTTGCAAGATGTTGACATACAGGTGTTTGTTGATGAACTGACTGCTGTTTCAGCGCCAGCGTTCATTGTTTGGGAACGGTGGCTGACAGCCGATGCCTATCACGAATTGGAGAATCTTTGCATGTTGCTTGATATCCAGTCGAAGCCGGCAAAAGGTTTTCTCACCATCAAGGGCGAGCTGAACAGCCAGGGACTTTTCGATATGGGTTGCTTCCCGCACATCGCGCCGGGTGGTCATACCATGGATGACAGCATGCATGGGAAATTGGAAACGGTGTGGCAGACATCCGTATGCGTGGAACCGATTGATGTGGCAAGCGTCCTCTCCGGCAAAGGCTTCCGCAACATACTCCTGTGGAATGCCCTTGGAACCGAAATCCCTCAAGAGATTCTCCGTCAGGCGGGAAATGCAGACTTTTCTGTGCTGCATTCGGCATTCCTGTCGGAAAATACGAATTGTTTCGATGTGATTCTGCCCGCCAACCTGCCGGAAGAAATCACCGGTTCCTATACCGATACTGCGAAGGTGCCGCACCAATATGTGAGCAAAAATGATAATCGTTTGAAATTCAATAATATACAGCAAATTGTGAACTTGGCTGAGCTTCTCGGCGGCTCTTATTTTCCCAAAACGCCGGATGAAGCCTTCCTCGAATCCATTTCCTTCATGGAGGCGGGATGCCATAGCAGCGAACGGCATTTTTTCAAATAGAAAAAGTTTTCCTTAGTATATAACTAAACTTTTACCTCGATTTTAAGTCATTTCTTTATTATTTTACATATAAAACAATGATATGAGATGTAAACTTCTTGCTTTTACCCTTTTTCTATTCGCTATAAATCTTCTCTTTGCACAGGAAAACACAGCACAGCAATCTTTCACACTGGAGGAGTGTTTGAGATATGCAGAATCCAACAATTTTTCACTCCAATCTGCCAATATAGACATTGCGTCGTCGGAATTGAATCTGAAACAGGCCAAAGAGAACATTGCGCCGTCGATATCGGCATCAATGACCCAGAATTTCAGTTTCGGCAACTACGAAAAATCCGTCGGCTGGGGCGGAAATTATGGCATCAACGCCGGAATGACCCTCTTTAACGGATTGAGCAACGTCAATAAAATCAAGCAGAGCAACTTGAATGTCGAACAGTAGCAACTGCAACTCGAAAGCAGCAAAAACGATCTTCGTATTTCTGTGATACAGGCATTCCTGGCCATTATGATGAATGAAGACATGCTCGTTTATCAGCAGCAAGTGCTTGCATCCAGCAAGGAACAGATGGATCATGGCGAACAGCAGCTTGCCGTCGGCCAAATTCTCGAAAGCGACTATAAAATGCTGCAGGCGCAATATACATCCGACCTCTATAATATTGAAAACACGAAGCACAAGATTCAGTCCAATTATCTCACACTCAAAAACTTGCTGTCTATAGACCCGACACGTGAAATATCTATCGTCAGACCCGACAGCGCCACTTTGTTCAAGAATTTGGAGCTTCCGCCTCTCCAAGAACTTATTGAACGGTCGATGAACTATCTGCCGGAACTGAAGATTTTAGAGAACGAGATTACCAGTGCTGAGTATGACGTGAAAATCCAGAAAGCCAACTATTATCCCACTCTTACGGCCAGTGCAGGGATCAGCACGGGCTACAATAGTTCCAACTTGACCTCACCTAATACCTCTTGGGGTACCCAACTCTGGCATAGATTGGGAGAGAACATCGGCTTGAATCTCAACATCCCAATTTATCAGCGGAGCACGGTGCGACATAATGTGCAGCAGGCACAGTACCGAGCCAGTCAAGTGGAGTTGGAACAGAAAGAAGCCCTCTACAAGGTGAACCAGGAACTGCAGCAGAGTTATCTGGATGTCGCAACCGCACAGAATGATTTTATTGCGGCGGAAGCGAAGAAGGACGCTTATATGGCCAACTATAAAACATACAGTCTGCGATTCAAATACGGATCTGTCACCGCTGTGGACCTGATCCAGCAACAAACCAATTTCCTCAACCAGCTCAACAATTTTATGCAATCCAAGTATTCGTACGTATTGAAACGTAAGATTTTGGATGTTTATATGGGATTGCCGGTAACTTTATAGAACTTAGATCTTAGAACTTAGAACTTAGAATTTTAGATATATGAAGAAATCAAAGATATTATGGTGGGTCGTAGGCATCCTTGCTGCGTTGCTAATCGTTCTGATTCTGATATTCACCTTGAAAAAGAACAAAAAAGGTGACCTTCGGGTGATAACTGAGCGCAGCGGCATTGACAGCATCGAGGTGGTCGTGACTGCCACAGGTGAGTTGCAGCCTGTCTATAAAGTGGATGTCGGTACGCAGGTGTCTGGTATCGTGCAGAAAATTCATGTCGATTTTAACTCTGTGGTGAAGAAAGGGCAGCTTTTAGCTGAGCTTGACCGCTCGAATCTTAATGAACAGCTTACGCAGGCGAAGACCAGCGTGTCGAATGCCCAAAGCAACCTGACATTGGCACAGCAGCAGTATGACCGTGTCAAAGCCCTTTACGACAACAAGGCGGCCACACAGGAAGCATACGAATCGGCCACTAATTCGCTGACACTGGCTAAGAACCAGCTCCGTACAGCCCAGTCGGACTTGTCGCGTGCGCAGACAAACCTTTCCTACGCCACCATCTACTCGCCCATCGACGGAGTGGTGCTCGACAAGGCCGTGGAGGAGGGACAGACTGTGGCTTCGTCGTTCAACACCCCCACGTTGTTCACCATCGCCAACGACCTCACACAGATGCAGGTGGAAGCCAAGGTGGATGAGGCCGACATCGGCGAGGTGAAGGCCGGGCAGCCGGTCACCTTCACGGTGGATGCTTTCCCCGACGATGTATTCACCGGCAGCGTGAAAGAGGTGCGTCTCAGTCCGGAGGTGACATCTAACGTGGTGACTTACACCGTTATCATTAATGCGCCGAATCCGGAGCAGAAGCTTTATCCCGGCATGACCGCCAGCGTGACCATCACCACGCGCAAGGAGGTGGGTGTCGCGATTCCCATGCAGTCTTTTTATGTGAATCTCAGCGCGGAGGACAAGGTCTCGTTAGAAAAAAAAGGATACACTTTCCAATCCGTGTTCAAGAGCCGCGAGGAACAAGCCGAGGGGCTGAAAGACGTGACAAGGAAAACCGTTTGGGTGAAAACCGGCGAGAAAAGTTTTGAACAGCGTCGCGTGACGACTGGTACAGATGACCGGGTGAAGTGTATAATTACCGATGGACTGGATGATAATCAGGAAGTTGTGATTTCTATCACCGAGATGGCGGAACCCAGTGCACCGCAACAAGGCGGCAACAATCCGTTCATGCCAAAGAGGGAGAGGAAAGAACGTTAATTATGGCTAAGGAAATTCTCAAAATTGACAAGTTGGAACGAATTTTCCGTGTGGGCAGCGAAGATGTTCATGCGTTGCGCGGGGTCTCTTTCACTGTGCAGGAAGGTGAATTTGTGAGTATAATGGGCACAAGTGGTTCAGGAAAATCCACCTTGCTGAACATTCTCGGTTGTTTGGACACGCCTACCGCCGGCGATTACATCATCGATGGAGTTTCTGTCAAAACGTTGACCCGCAATGATTTGTCAACTCTTCGCAACCGTAAAATCGGTTTCGTGTTCCAAAACTACAACCTGCTGGCGCGCACCACGGCTTTGGAAAATGTGGAGCTGCCGCTTATTTACAATAAGGAAGTTCCGGCCCGGGAACGTCGTGACCGTGCTGTGGCCGCCCTCAAACTGGTGGGTTTGGAACAGCGCATGGAACACACTCCCAACCAGCTCTCCGGCGGTCAGCAGCAGCGTGTGGCCATTGCCCGCGCCTTAGTCAATGATCCCGTCATCGTGCTCGCCGACGAAGCCACGGGCAACCTCGACACCCGCACGTCCTACGAGATTATGAGCCTGTTCCAAGATCTGCACGAACAAGGCAAAACCATCGCATTCGTCACCCATGAGCCTGACATTGCCACCTTCACCACTCGTAAGATACGCCTCCGTGACGGGCAAATCATTGAAGATGCCCCCATTATACCGCAATCCGCAGCCAAAGCACTCGAAGAAATCAGCAAAATCCCGACAGAATAGATTATGAACGTACTGAATCTCTTTAAGTTAGCTATCTCTTCGCTGTTCCGCAACAAGATGCGGACATTGCTCACTATGCTTGGTATTATCATCGGTATTGCTTCTGTTATCGCCATGGTCAGTCTCGGGCAGGCTTCCACTCAAAACGTGCAATCGGAGCTCTCGTCCATGGGATCCAACATGATCATGATCATGCCCGCCCGCCAGATGCGCGGCGGTGTCAATATGGGCAATGCCAGTTCAAAGTCGTTGGATCAGAATGATTTGAATGCGTTGCAGAAAAACACGGTTTATGTGGCGAAGGTCTCCCCGATGGTGGGAACATCCAAACAGCTAATCTTCGGTTCTAACAACCATCCGTGCAGCGTGAATGGTGTTTCTCAAGACTATTTAGACATTCGGAAGTATGAGCTGAAGGACGGCATTATGTTCACGGAAGAGGATGTGAAGCGTTATGCAAAAGTGTGTGTGATTGGGCAAACTGTTGTAAAAGAGTTGTTTACAAATGGTGAGAACCCTATTGGACAGACTATACGTTTCGGGTCTATTCCCATGACGGTTATCGGGACATTGGCTTCAAAAGGACAGAATGGCATGGGCGAAGATCAGGACGACATTGTTTTTGCTCCATACACCACGATCCAGAAGCGGTTTTCAGGCATCAATTATTTCAATATGATGTTTGCATCGGCTACGTCCGAAGAGGAATCTGAGCTTGCGGCCACCGAAATCACCTATATCTTGCGCAGCAACCACGGCATCAAGTCGGGTGGAACCGATGATTTCGAAATCCGCACGCAGGAAGAGTTGGTGTCTTCCATCAATTCTGTCAACCAGATGTTGACCATGCTGCTGGCTGCCATTGCATCCATATCGTTAGTGGTGGGTGGCATCGGTATTATGAACATCATGTACGTGACGGTGACGGAACGCACCAAGGAAATCGGCCTGCGCATGGCTATTGGGGCGCGTAACAGCGACATCAAAATGCAGTTTCTCACGGAGAGCATCATTCTGAGTCTCATAGGTGGCGTAATTGGCATTTTGTTTGGCCTATTGGTCTCCTACGGTGCGTCAAAACTTCTGAACTGGCCGTTTGTGGTGAGCGAGAAGGCCATCTTGATTTCATTCCTCGTATGTGCCTTCACCGGTATCTTCTTTGGCTGGTATCCCGCCAAGAAAGCCGCCAATATGGATCCTATCTCGGCACTGCGCTATGAGTAGTACGTTTTCAAAAATTCCTCCATTTTCAAAGTCAAAAGTTGAACAAGCAAGTCAAAAAGCGTTAACATGAATTATCTTACCGTTGACAAAGTCTCAAAATCCGTAGGCGAAAAAGAGTTGTTTCATCAAATCACGTTCGGTTTGGAAAAGGGGCAGAAAAGTGCGCTCATCGCCCGCAATGGTACCGGAAAAAGCACACTTCTTAACATTATCGCCGGGTACGACACCCCAGATGAAGGTTCCGTGACCGTCCGCAATGATATTGTGGTGTCGTATCTGCCGCAGCGTGACGATTTCCAAGAGGATGATTCCGTTTTGGATGCTCTTTTCGATGCGCAGACTCCCACCTTGGAGGCGATCAAAGAGTATGAGACTTGCGTGACGTTGATGGAAAGTGGTCAGGTGGTACCCCAAGAGCGTATGGAGAAGGCCATTTCTGACCTTGATCGATTGCAGGCTTGGGACTATGAATCGCGGGTCAAGGAGATTCTGTCGAAATTCGGCATCCATGACGTGTTCAAGAACGTGAGCGAA
This sequence comes from Bacteroidales bacterium, assembly GCA_017527945.1. The sequence continues at coordinate 34,360 of JAFXPL010000167.1, forward strand.
CTCTCTGGAGGACAGCGGAAGAAAGCCGCTCTTGCACGTACACTCATAGCCGACACCGACTTGCTCATCCTCGACGAGCCTACGAACCATCTTGACATTGAGATGACCGAATGGTTAGAGAATTACCTCTCTTCCGCCAACATCACCCTGCTTATGGTTACGCACGACCGTTCCTTCCTCGACCGTGTTTGTAACGACATTTTCGAACTTTCCAATGGGCAACTTTACCATTATCGCGGGAAGTACGACTATTTTTTGGAAAAAAAGGCCGAAAGGTTGGCCAATGTCGCCGCTGAGCAGGAAAAATTGCGGCAACTTTACCGAAAAGAGCTTGCCTGGGTTCACACTTCCCCGCAAGCCCGCACTTCCAAGGCTCGCGCTCGCATCAACAATTTCGAGAAGCTGCAGGAAGCGGTGAGCGTGCGCGGTGAAGCTGCCCCCGAAGCTTTCAAGGTGCAGTCTGAACGAATCGGTCACAAGATACTGGAAATCAGTCATCTGGATTTTTCTTATCCTGGGCAACCCATTGTAAAAGACTTTTCCTACATCTTCAAGAAGGGGGAAAAATGCGGCATCGTCGGCAAGAACGGTTCCGGAAAAAGCACCTTCTTGAAAATGATTATGGGCGAGGTAATCCCTGATGGCGGCAAGATTACGCCGGGCCAGACCGTCAAGTTCGGCTATTTTTCGCAAAACGGGATGGAATATACGGGCAACAAGATTGTGCTGGACTTAGTGAAGGAACATGCGGAGGTTATCCGCATGGAAAACGGTAATTATATGAGTGCCAGTAGTTTCTTGAATCATTTTGGATTCCCGTACAGTTTGCAATATACATACTACGACGACCTTAGCGGTGGTGAAAAGCGAAAGCTGCATCTGCTCATCACCTTGTTGGAGAATCCCAATTTTCTCATTCTCGATGAGCCTACGAATGATTTCGACATTGATACGTTGAACCTTTTGGAGGACTTTCTCGGCAATTTCGAGGGGTGTTTGCTCATTGTTTCCCATGACCGTTGGCTGATGAACAAGTTGGTGGATCACCTGTTTGTTTTTGAGGGCGACGGCAATATTCGTGATTGTTGGGGCAATTATGAAGATTATCGGCAAGAGCGCGAGAAAGCGTTGCGCATCCAGAAGCGCATCGAAAAGGCTTCAAGGCCCGAGCCTGTGAAAACGCCGCGTGTTCAGTCTGCTAACAAACTGAGTTACAAGGAGAAACGGGAGCTTGAAACGTTAGAAACCGACATCGCCAACATGGAAATCGAAAAGAAGATTATTGAAGAGAAGATGATGCAGGGGAAAGGTTCGCCCGAAGATTTTTCCGAATGGGGCAAACGCTATAACGAACTCAATCAACTTTTGGACGAAAAAACGGAGCGCTGGATGGAATTGTCGGAGAAGGAAGGATGATATACTCTATAGAAAACTAAAAAGGCCTGCGAAAATTCAGAAACGCAGGCCTTTTTTGGTTACTTTATTGAGATTTATCCCAGCATAGCGGTATATGCGGCGGCATCCATCAGGTCGGCCACTTGTGCGGGCTCTGTCATTTTGATTTTGACAATCCAGCCTTCGCCGTAAGGGTCGCTGTTCACGAGGGCGGGTTCACCCTCAAGGGCTTCGTTGAATTCCACCACTTCACCGGCAACGGGAAGCAACAGGTCGGCTACGGTTTTCACAGCCTCGATGGAACCGAAAACCTCGTCTTTGTCCAAAGTTTCGCCTACAGAGGGGATGTCGAGGAACACGATGTCGCCCAGTTCGTTGGCGGCGTGAGCGGTAATGCCCACCAATGCAAATTCACCATCCACTTTCAACCATTCGTGGTCTTGGGAATACTTCAAATTTTCAGGAATATTCATACTTTTAGAATTTATAAATGATGATTAAACAGTCATAATTTCCTTTTCCTTGGCTTCCATGATTTTATCCACTTTGCTGATGGCATCGTCGGTGGCCTTTTGGATGTCTGTTTCCAGTTTCTTGATGGCATCTTCTTCCACGCCGTCGTCTTTCAGCTTCTTGGCATCGTCGTTGGCGGTGCGGCGGATGTTGCGGATGGCCACCTTGGTCTGCTCTGCATCTTGTTTGGCTTTCTTCACCAGTTCTTTGCGGCGTTCCTCTGTGGGGGCGGGGATGACCAAGCGGATGAATTCGCCGTTGTTTTGCGGGGTCACGCCAATGTTGGCGGCAAGAATGGCTTTTTCGATGGTGGGCAGCATGTTGCGTTCCCACGGTTGGATGACAATCTGGTGTGCGTCAGGGGTGTTCACGTTGGCCACCTGGTCAATGGGCGTGGGATTTCCGTAATAATCCACTTTGATGCCGTCCAGCATTTGCGGGGAAGCTTTGCCAGCCCTTACTTTCTGCAGTTCTTTGTCGAAATGCGCCACTGTGGCGTTCATACTTTCTTTAGCTTGTTTCAAGCAGGTTTGTGTATCCATATTTTTGTATTTTAATCAATAAATCTACTGTTTGTCTCCTCTTCGCCCTTTTCGGCTTCCGGTTCTGATTTTTGCGACATTTCTGCTTTCAGTCGTTCAATCTCAAGTAGTTGCTGTTGACGAAGTTTTTTGAGAGAGGAGAGTTCCTTTTCTTTGTATGATTTGGTCCATTTATAAACAATCATGTAGTGCAGAATCACGGCGAGCAGCCATACAATCAGCACAAACAGGATAGCCATGAGAAAAGTGGTGTCTTCTTTGCCTTGGAACAGAAAGAACCACACTACCCACAGGAAGGCATTGGCAAGAACGAAGATGGCGAGATGAATCTTGAATGAAGATCTCCTGGCCGCCATTTTCGCCAATTTAGCCTCTTCTTCAGGGGAGATTTCCGGGATGTTTGGATTATTTTCCTCCATAATTGTTTAATGTAAAAGGGTTCCAATGGGTTCGCCATTGAGCACTTTGAGCAGGTTGCCTTTGGTGTTGGCATCATAGACGTAAATGGGCATCTTGTTGTCCTGACAGAGTGCAAAAGCGGTCATGTCCATGACTTTAAGGTTCTTCTGATAGGCTTCCGCGAGGGTAAGTTCCGTGAATTTGATGGCATTGGGGTCTTTTTCGGGGTCGGCAGTATAAACACCATCGACTCGCGTGCCTTTTATAAGCAAGTCGGCCTTGATTTCGAGTGCACGGAGGGCGGCGCCCGTGTCAGTGGTAAAGAACGGGTTTCCGGTGCCGCCGCCGATGAAGGTCACGTAGCCGGCCTCTAACGATTCGATGGCCGTGCGCCAGGATGTTTTTGCACAGACTCCCTCAATGTTCACGGCGGAGAGGACTTTAGACTTGACCTGCATCTCTTCCAGCACGCCTTGCACGGCCAAAGCGTTGATGATAGTGGCTAACATTCCCATTTGGTCGCCTTGACGACGCTCAAAACCGGCCGATGCACCTTGCACGCCGCGGAAAATGTTGCCGCCGCCGATGACAACGGCCACTTGGACACCTGCATCCACTGCGGACTTTATCTCGGTGGCATAATGCATTATGTGCTGGTAGCTTATGCCATAGCCGTCATCGCCCGTAAGGGATTCACCGCTCAATTTCAACAGTATTCGCTTATATTTCATATTCTTTGAATCAGGTTGCAAAAATACTTTTTTTTTGTTTTGCAAAGCACGTGTTTTGGTTATTTGTGTATATCAAAAGCGCGTGCCATTTAGAGCGCGATACCTAAAAAAATGTATTTTTGCAGTTTGAAAATTATGGACAGGCGTTATCTGATAGGGTTATGGCTTATGCTTGCCGGCATGGTTTGCGTTAATGCGCAAACAGGCGGGAAATTTGTATATAACTTCTTGAACCTCAGTTATTCATCGCGGATTGCAAGTCTCGGCGGAAATCTGATTTCCGTGCATGATGGTGACCCGGTATTGACATTGGCGAACTCGTCGTACATCAGTGAACGTCAGCATAACACCTTGGCACTGAACTATACGGACTATTTCGCGCACAACGGCGCTATGTCGGCGGTCTATTCGCATACTTTTCCTAAGGCGGGGAGTTTTGCGGTGGGGGTCTATGGGTTGGCTTACGGATCTTTTCGCGGTGCTGATGAGAATGGTGCGGAAACCGGCATGTTTTCTGCCGGCGACTATGCATTGGTTCTCGGTTGGGGTCGTGAACTGTCTCCGAATTTTTCTGTTGGTGCCAATCTCAAGACGGTGTTCAGCTACTTCGGGCCCTATTTTTCCTCCGGTTTGGCGGTGGACATTGCTGGAAGCTATTTCAATGACGAAAAAAACTTGTCCCTCACTTTGTTGGCGAAAAACATCGGCACACAGGTGAAGTGCTATGCGCCTGGAAATCGCGAATTGCTGCCTTTCGATTTGCAACTGGCTTTCTCGCAACGGCTGAAACATGTCCCGATACGTTACCATATCTCCCTACACTCTTTATATCGCTGGAACATGAATTACTATGGGAGGGACAATCCGTTCCTCAATACGGATGCCATCACAGGGGAGATTCAATACCCGTCGAAAGTGGCGCAGTTTGCGGACAACTTCTTCCGGCATTTTGTCTTCGGCATTGAATTGGTGCCAATTAAATATTTCTCCTTGCAAGTGGCTTATAACCACAACGTTCATCAGGAGATGAAGGTGCTGTCGCGGAAGTCGATGGCTGGTTTTTCATACGGTTTTCAGTTGAATATCAAAGGAATACGGTTTGGATTTTCCCGGATGCATTATGCAGTGGGAGCAACGCCGAACTACATCGACCTTGCCTTTGACTTTAACGAGCTGGCTAAAAACAGCAAGGAGCGGAAATCAAGAAAATTAGAACGAATCACTTCGGAATGATATGAATATACCCTTTTCACCGCCTCACATTGATGATGCGATAGTCAATGAAGTAGTCTCAGCATTGCGTTCAGGATGGATTACGACAGGGCCGAGAACAAAAATGTTTGAAAAAAAACTTGCGGAATATTGTGGTATTCAGCAAGTTGTATGTGTAAATTCCGCTTCGGCCGGGCTGGAGCTTGTCTTGCGTTGGTTTGGTGTAGGCCCAGGCGATGAGGTCATTGTGCCTGCCTATACCTACACAGCCACGGCAGAAGTGGTGCTTCACTGTGGTGCCATTCCTGTGATGGTGGATGTGAACGATGATTTGCTCATGTATGTGGATTTGGTGAAAAATGCTGTGACAGAGCGCACCAAAGTGATTATCCCTGTAGATCTTGTCGGACTTCCGTGCGACTATGCCGAACTGTTTGACATGGTGAACGACCGGTTTGTCCGCCAGCGTTTCCATCCTGCCAACGACACGCAGCGCAAACTTGGTCGGATTCTGATTCTTGCAGATGCCGCCCACTCGTTGGGCGCTCGCTACCGTGGGAAGAAGAGCGGGGCCTTGGCCGATATTTCCGTTTTCTCATTCCATGCCGTCAAAAATCTGACTACGGCGGAGGGAGGGGCCATCTGTCTGAACCTACCGGAATGTTTTGACGGGGAAGAAATATATAAAGATCTTTGTATCAATTCGTTGCATGGTCAATCGAAGGATGCGCTCGCAAAGACAAAAGCAGGTGCATGGCGTTACGATGTCAGTACGATTGGCTACAAATGCAACATGACGGATATTGCCGCTGCAATGGGGCTGGTGGAATTGGCGCGCTACGAATCCCTTATCCTTCCCCGCAGGAGAGCTATCTATGAGGCATACGACCAAGCTTTTGCAGCGGATGCGCGTTTTAGAACACCTACATACGAGACGGAGAGCAAGTGTTCATCCTATCATGTCTATACATTGCGCGTAATCGGCATTACGGAGGCGCAGCGTGATGCCATCATTATGTATATGGCTGAACAAGGGGTGGCTGCAAATGTTCATTACATTCCCCTTCCGATGCTAACCGCTTATAAAACACTTGGTTATGATATAAAATATTATCCTAATGCTTGTCAGCAGTACACTTGCGAAATCAGTCTGCCCGTCTATTTCGATTTGACTGATGAGCAGGTGGCTGAAGTGATTCGGGTGACGAAGGAGGCGGTGTCGTCGGTTTGCGGCCTATAGGTTGTACCACTCCGGGTGCGCGTGCGGCTTGTCCTCTAAGTTGAACCGGCCTTTCCGATAGCCTTGCAGTCCGTTGTATTGAGCGAGAATCTCCTGCATGTCTTTTTCGTAGTCGCCAGTGGGATGGAAGATGGACATGATGCCGCATGTCCGGGTTTTGTAGTCGATGTAGCCCAGACTGATGGGCACTCCGGCCTCCATGGCAATCTGGTAAAAGCCGCGCTTCCACCTTTCCACTTTTTTCCGGGTGCCTTCAGGGCAGATAATCAGGGTGATGCGTTCGCGCTCCTTGATGATGTTGGCGGCATATTCCACAAAATTCCGTGTGTGCTTTCGGTCCACCGGAATGCCGCCCAACTTCTTCAATAAAAAGTTCATGGGGAAGAAAAAGAACTCTTTCTTGATGATGGTACTGGCGTGCAGGTCGTAGTATTGCATCGCAGCAAGACCAATGACAAAATCCATGATGGAGGTGTGCGGTGCCATCATCAGCACGCTTTTGGGAAGTGTGCCCTCGGGATTGGGATAGGGAATGGGTTTTATCCGATATACATATTTGAAAAGAAAATCGCTAAGCATGACTTAAACTGTTGATTATAAATTTGTTGTTTTCAAAAAAACCTTCGATTCCGCATCCCATCCGCAAGGCTCGGTTGTCGGGAAGATGCCCGGCGGGCACGTTGAAAATGAGAGGGATGTCCATTTCGCGACAGCAATCGGCCACAATTTCATCCGCCGTTTTCCCGAAAGGAATGGCGTTGTCGTGCATGTCGCTGAGATGCCCTACCAATAGGGCCTTGATGCCGGCCAGCTTTCCGCTTCGCTTCAAATTGAGCATCATTCGGTCAATGTGGTAAAGGTATTCGTCCAAATCTTCGATAAACAGCACTTTTCCGACAGAATCGATGTCTGACGGGGATCCTATAAGCGAGTAAAGCATGGAAAGATTTCCTCCTGTTAAAATTCCTGAAAAAGGCCGGCAAACCGACAGCGGATGGGATGCTAACGCATACGTGAGGTCTTTGCCAGTTAACGCATCTAAAAAAGATCGGGCTGCTGAAGATTGGGTGTCGTTCTCCGTGAGGTTTATCGGCATGGTGGAATGAAGCGTGGCGATTTGGAAGTTTTGTTGGATATGGCTGTGGAAAACTGTAATGTCGCTGTAGCCGCATACCCATTTCGGCTTTTGGCGGAAGTGACTGAAATCCAGCCGGTCGATGATACGGGCGGAGCCATACCCCCCTCGTACACACCAAATGGCGTTTACTTGGTCATTGTCTAACAAATCTTGAAAATATTGCGCGCGCAAAATGTCGTTGCCGGCAAACTGGTGGTCTTCAGCAAAGAGCCTGTCGTCATAAAAAACGTTAAAACCAGCTTTTTCCAACCATTCCTCAGCGGGGAAAATCTCTGATTTGGAGATTTTGCGGGCAGGGGCGGCCAGGGCAATCGTGTCGCCTGCTGACAAGTAGGGAGGGATGGTCATAGCGTGATGTTGTTTTTGGCAAGGATCTGTAGGGTCAAGTCGTTTAAAAGTCGGCGTTGTTCCATATTGTTGCGGAAGCGGCGTTTGTGTTTCGAAACTTTGCAATTCTTGAAAATTTCACCCGTAACATTTTTATAATCAGGGTTTATGGCAGCTGTCAGCATATTGGCTGCACCTTGCTCGGGCGTGTTTATCATTGGGCGGAAAATCCAGTCGCAGAGTTTGTCCACGATTACATTATCCATTCGTATAATGTTGGTGTCCACGATGTTGGGGTCCGAAACGTTGAAGCATATCCCTTCGTTTTTCCACGTTTCGGAGGCATCCAGCATGAAATAGTAGAGAGCCAGTTTGGAGCTGCCGTAGGCGCGAAACCGGTTGTAGTTTCGGGCGGTCTTGGGTTCGAAGAGGTCTGGGGTTATCTTGCCGATGGCGTAAGCCAGGGAAATCATGCTCACGATGCGGGTTCCGGTTCCCATAATTGGATGCAAAAGGTTGGTTAACGCATAGTGTCCCAGATAGTTGACTGCCATAGTGTATTCAATGTCGTTGACACTGGTTTTTGCGTGGCTGGGGAGTACGCCGGCGTTGTTCAACAGAATTTTCAGAGATGGGAAACGGTTCTTCACGTCATCGGTGAATCGGACAATGTCGTGAAGGTCGCTGAGATCCACCCGCATGAGATGGAGGTTGCCGTTGGTCTCGCGCCGGATTTGGTCCACCAGGGGCTTTGCTGCATCAGGGTCGATGCAGGCCATAATCACTTCGTAGCCGGCTTTTGCCAGCTCGCGTGTGTGGATGCGTCCCATGCCCCCGTCCGCACCGGTCACCAACGCCACGCCTCTTTGCATTTCATCACCCATTCGTTAACGCTTTTTAACTGAAATAATTTAGTTGTCTGTGCAGATGATGGAATGGTGGACGGTGGTCACGGAGTCCATTTGAAGAGTTTCGTCCTTGTTGAAGTCTTCGCAATTGTTGCGGGTGAAATTGCTCACCGTGTCCGTGGAGTTGTTGATGATGCTGTCGTTCTGGGTCAGCACGTTGGTGGAATAGCATCTGCACTCCTTCATTCCACAGGAGGCAAAACATATCATTACGGAAATAAGTCCAAATAAAGTGAATATTTTTTTCATTTTAACGAATTTTAGGCTTGTTTTGCGGAGCACGCTAAAGCGTAAAGTTTGATTTGTTTGATCATGGAGGCCAGACCGTTGGAGCGAGTGGGGGAGAGGTGGTTTTTGAGTCCGATGGCATCGATGTATGACAAGTCGTTTTCGAGAATCTCTTTCGGCGTGTGTCCTGAGAGAACTCTAATCAACAGATTGACAATGCCTTTTGTGATAATAGCATCGCTGTCAGCGGTGAAATAGAGCTTCCCGTCGCGCATTTCAGGGTGCAGCCAAACCTGCGACTGGCAGCCGCTGATGAGAAACTCCTCGGTTTTGTACTGCGGGTCGATCATCGGCAAGTCTTTCCCCAACTCAATGATGTAGTTGTATTTGTCCATCCAGTCGTCGAACATCTCGAACTCCTGAATCAGTTCCGTTTCCTTTTCTTTCATTGTAGCCATGTTTCCAACTTCCTTTCTTGTAATATTTTACGTTTTTTGAAACAACGTTGCAAAAATAAGAAAACTTGCGTTCTATTGCTTCACATTTTCTTGCAAGGTTTTGTTGATGAGTGTTTTGAGCTCCAGAACATTGGTTTCCACAACTTTACGTTTTTCCGGCTGGAAAAGTGTGGCATATCTCGCCTTGCCGACTTTGAACTTCAATTTATCTTCCAACCCGATGATATCCAGCCCGATACGGACCGGTTTCAGTAGAGAGATGTTATAGTCGTATGTCAGGTCAAGGTTGTGCCGTCCGGATACAATCGCTTGGTATTTGTCGATGGAGAGCAGGAACGGATAGACATCGACCTCGTTCTTGTAGATGGTGATTTCGGTGGAGAGACTGTCGATTTTGTTTTGGGTTTTCTTATTGAACATCAGTTTTTTAGCAATATTTTGATAAGTCTTGTTGTCGAGAACGACAAGATCGTGACCGTTGATGGCGGCAGCACCGCGCAGAGTGGAATACTTGATGTCGTAGTTGGACTTCAGATAGGTTTCGGCGGCGAAGTGGAATTCCGCGTTTCCGCTGAAGGATTTCAGCATGGGCAGGATGGTATCGACTTCTGGAATCATCGCAATCAACTTGTCTATCTTTATATCAAGCAGATGGAAGTCAAAGCCAAGGAAAAGGTGGTTCATGCGCGGGGTGCGGTACATGGCCGTGAGCTGCATTCGCGCGGCGTCGTTGGTGAGACCCATCTCTTCCAGCACCAATACTCCGTCCTTTACAAAGACCCGGCCGGCGATGTTGCGGAATTCGACATCCTCATATAGTGCCTTCTTGATGGTGGTGTTCAGGTTGACATCCATCCCGAAGGGGACGATGAATGGGGTTTTCCCGTTTTTGTCCGCTTCGTTCTCCGCTTGCGCTACCAAGGAGTCGGGTGCGTTGAAACCATCAACCAATGCCATTAATTCGTTGAGGTTCAAATAATTGGCAATAAGTTCGAGATTTCCTTTAAGCAGTCCTTCGTTGTGGAAGTAGGGTTCGATGCCCGTGATGGTTCCCTTCAGCGATGCACTGGATTGCCCGAACTCGATATTTGCTTTTTTTAACACACATTTTTTGGGATTGAAGTCAAGGTCGAGCGTGGGAATCCTCAAAGAGTGTGCGAGGTCCTGGATATTTGCTTTTGCATCGGAGAGTTGCAGCTGCACGATGGGCGACCAGCGCAGCAGCGGGTTCTCCTCGCCGTCTTTATAGTCTGTTTGGGCATTGAGATTCACTGTTTGCACATTGATGGCACTTGTATTTCCGATTTGCGCCAGAACTTGATTCCCAGTGTATTTCAATTGCATTTGATCGGTGTTGTGCAACACGAATTCACCTTTTGGCTGGGAAAGCAACGCGGAAATGGTATCTGCCGTGATGTGGAGTTGTCCGAATTGGTAGGCGGTGGCGAATTTAAGATTTATAGTGCTGTCTAACAGATTATTGGTGTAAGCATCGAGATTCAGGTCGGTGGCGTTGAGGGAAAACTGCTCAGGATTGGAGACGGAAAGTGTGGTGGCATGAATCTTGGCATTGGCCCATTCCTCAATCTTGTAGGGCTGCTTAGTGGCTGGAAATTCGATGTCGGCCTGCAAGTTTGGCGATTTGACCAGGGTGGTGTCGTGATAGAGCAGTTCCAAGTTCGTGAATTGGCCATTGATGACGGCTTTTGAGATATTTTCGGCGGAGAATTTCGTTTCGGGGTCGTAGGAGAGCTGTGTTTTGAGCCGGATGTCCGCCTGACCCTCATATTTTGTGAAGTCCTCGGGCAGAAAATCCTTGAAGTCGGTGATATGCAGTTTTCCTGTTGCGAAGACATCAAGCAACATTTTGCCTAACAAGTCTTTAATGGTGCCGGATACGGTCAAGCGGTTGCGCTTGCGGGTGGTTGCCGACAGCGTTTTGACGGTCAGGATGGTCTGGTTTTTCAAGTCGAGGTTGAGATCGAAATGACCGTCCACTTTCTCAAAACTGAGGGGAAGGTCCTTCATGGCGAAATCGCCTCTGTTCCATTCCACCCCGGCGGTGACGACGGGCATGAGCGAGTCGCTATAGGTTCCCGTGACATCGCCCTCCACGGCTATGTTGCCGTTTATGGTCATGTTGTCCAGGGTATTGCCGATGAGTGCACGAGGAATCAAAGGAAGAATTTCGTTGAGTTTCCATTGGCCGGTCTTGTAGTGCAGGTCGGTGTGCAGGCTGCCGTTGGCAGTGTCGGCGGCAACTTGGCCGTTCAGCTCAAGTCGCTGATTGTCAAGAGTGAGTCGGGTGTCGCGCAGGTCGAACCTAAGGGTGGAGAAATCGGCGAGCAAGCCGGTTTCCACGGCGATGTCTGCGTTGCGAAGGTAATGCGCCGTGTCGATAAGCAGGGTGGTGTTCCGCATGTCGATGTCAAAATTGCCATCGAGAAGGTTAAAATCTGTTAATGTTCCAGTGTAAGAGGCACGTAAATCTTCGCCCGCGAGGCGCAAAGCGTTGCTGTCGTGCAGGGCGAGCGCAAGCGTTTCGGCACTTAGATCCACATTTCCGTTCACTTTTTGTTGGTCAAGATTCCCTTTCACAGCGACATTAACCTTTTGGGCGCGTGCTTTCTGTTCCGACTGCACATTGGTGTATCGGATGTCCAAGCCGTTTGCTTTAACCTTTTTTAGGTCAATGATGTAGTCAAAGGAGGTCGTATCATTGGGGTCGGAACGGAAGACGTTGTAATTGCCGTTGCCCTTTTCGTCTATGTAGAGATTCAGCAATCCGTTGTTCAGTGAAAAATCGTTAATTTCAAGGTGTTTGTTTTTCAACAGTTCGCGGATGTTCAGGCTTGCCAAACACTCTTTGGCATACAGCAATGTGTCGGAAACATCTGCATTTATTGGATTTTTCAGCACCACATTCTCCAAATCCAGCCCAATTTTCGGAAAAGTCTTGAAGAACGTGAGCCCGGCCTTGTCCATGCTGAATTCGCAGGTGAGGAATCTGTGAGCTTGGCTGTTGACCATTTTCGCCAGTTTGGAAGGTGAAAAAATGCTAAAAAGCGTCACAGATACGACAATGGCAACCAGCAGGAATAAGGATGCCAAAGAAAACAGTCCTATTTTCAGCCCCTTTTTCATTTTCCTTTGGTGAAAGTATAATATTTGCCGTAATTGTCGTGATATTCGAGCGTGGTGGTGGTCAGTTTGGTGACGGTATAGGTTTTCGGAACGTTTCCGCCCATTTCCATCTGGTGAATTTGTGTGAGAGTGGCATTTTCAAGGGTCCAGGTGAAGGGCTGCGCCTCTTCTTCGGTCACGTCGTCGGCCGTGTCCCAGGTGTAGCCAGTGCCAGCGGCATCGTAGAACTCGTGTACCGTGCCCGTCACCCAATAGCCGTACATCAGGCTTCTGTCAAACTTTTCGTCATGCGAAAAAAAATCGCATCCGGCCAGCATCAGCACAAGGAAGCAGACTAAGCTTCCGAATATCAGGCTTTTTCGGGTTTTCTTGACAGTGTTCATGAACTTTTTCATTTTTCCCTTCTATCAATCGGTATTTTGTTAGACCGATTTCGCGGGCAAAAGTACACTTTTTTTATAAAGTTATTTTTTGATCACTTTCCGAACTTCAAGGTGTTGGTTACTGTCGCGAATGACCACATAATAGAGTCCATCCACCCATGAGCGGGTACAGATTTTCACGGTGTTCATTCCGATAACATCCTTGTTGTCAATTATTTGTCCAATTGAATTATAAATGGTGATTTCCGAAAGGTCTTTGCCCTGCACTGTCACGAAATCGGTGGTGGGGTTCGGGTAGAGGCGTATCTGCATTGGTTGCTTGTCGTGAAGGCCCACTCCAGTGATGGTGAATTCGTGCGGGTCGGCGGCGCCAATGTACGGATGTTTTTCGCGTCGGCCAGACTCGTCCTTGGCAAATATATAATATTGTATGGCATCGCCTTCTTCCAGGTCCAGTTCGGCAAAATCAAATTGATAGTCTTCATTTGAGACGGCTTGCAACGGAGCATTCCTCCATTCGCCCGAATTGATGCGGTAATAGACGAGCAGGGAGTCGGAAACCAGGTTTGCACCATTCAAAGCCTTGATTTTCACAGAGATATTGAGCGTTTCGCCGATACTTTTGTTTCCTAAGAGGGGATAGTGTTTCAGGTAAAGCATTCCGAGGTCTGCCAGTTCGTGGGTGCGGCAGTGCAGTGCGTCAGTGCTTTGCCAGGGGGTGTAGATGCTCTGCATGACGGGCACGATGGTGTAGCCGGGCATGGCCTGCTGATAGACGGCGATAGCTTCGTTGTCGTGTGAGTTACCGGTAATGGGGACAAACACGTGGTCGTTGACGATCAGCGAATTGGTGTAAGGGGTGGCGCGATAGGCCTCGGGATCGGCATAGACGCGGAACACTTGGTAGTGGTTGCCCCATGGGGTCGTGGCGTTCGCAAAGGTTTCCGCTACATCTTCATAGTTGTTGTAGCGCGGGTCGTTGGCCGGCACTTTCCCGATCAGCACCTTATCGACATCGAGAAACTTGCCCCAACAGTCGATGTGGGCGATATATTCGCCAAGAGGGTCGGGAAGGAACATGTAATGGTCGATTCCTAAGTAGTTTTCCGCCATTGTTTCCAGCGATGCAGTGGTTTCCGAGGGGTTCTCCTGGAGCACCAGCATGGTGGAGGCGGCGGTGCCGTAGCCATCCACCATATAGTTTCCGCCGGTGTGCACCATTGGCATCTCGTAACGGCTCACGTCAAGATATTCCACCACAGCCCCCAAGGCGGCATCGTCGTTAGGTCGGGACGGACGGTTGTACACGAAGTCGATGACGTTCACCGAGTCGTGGCCGTCGATGACGAACCAGGGGCCGTAGTCGCGGGTCCAGTAGGAATCATGGTTGATTTTCCAGAACTGCACGTTGTCCATGTTCACCTGGTTGTTGTTGAAGTAGGACTTTGCCTGCACGCTGTCGGAGCCGGAGGAGACAATCACCTTCACTGGAATCACCTGCGAAAGTTCGCGCACCAGGGCTACGGGTATGCCGAGCGGGTAGGCAATCATCACCCCGCTCATCGGTTGGAATTCGGAAACGGCGGTGACCGGTGCGGCGGGATAGACGGCATCGCGGAGATGCGCCTGCTGCGACAGGAAAGGAATTGCCATTCGCTCCTCTTCAGTGGCATGATGGGGGAATTTCGGGTGAATGTCATAGTGAATCAGCTCGCTTTGAGCCGCTATTTGTCCTAAAAGGACAATCCACAAACTGATAAAAACTAACTTTTTCATTTTTGGTTTTATAGAAATAAAAAACGCTCAACTTACCAAAATTGAGCGTTTTGCCTTGGTGACCCCTGCAGGATTCAAACCTGCAACCTTTTGATCCGTAGTCAAATGCTCTATTCAGTTGAGCTAAGGGGCCGTTGCTTCAAAAGAGCGTGCAAAAATACACTTTTTTTGATATGGTGCGCATATCCAAAAAAAATTTTTTTTGATGTCTGTGTATTGAAAAAAAATGTATTTTTGCCGCCGAATTGATGATAAAGAACGATTGAGCTATGGTGTAATGGTAGCACTACAGATTTTGGTTCTGCCTGTGTAGGTTCGAGTCCTGCTAGCTCAACAAGAAACTCTCACCGATTTGGTGGGAGTTTTTTTTGCAAGTTTTGAAATTAGCCTGCCAATTATAATAGAATAATTTATACAAAAATAAGAAAATGGAAGAACAAATCAACCTTATCAGTACCTTTGCCGATTTCAAAGAGTCTAAAAGTATTGACCGTGAAACGCTTATGAATATTTTGAAAGAGGTTTTTGTAAGTGCGCTCACTAAGAAATACAATCAAGATGCCGACAAGTTCAACGTGATTGTCAACGTTGACCGCGGCGACTTGGAGATCCAGCATTCCCTGACAGTGGTCGAGGATGGCATGGTGAACGATCCCGACAGCGAGATAGCTTTGTCTGACGCTATCAAAATCGAGCCCGACTACGAGGTGGGTGAGGAACTGATTGAGCAAATCCAACTCTCTGATTTCCAGAGGCGTGAGATACTTGCCCTGCGTCAGAATCTCAGTAATAAAATTTTGGAGCATGAGAAAGACGTGATCTTCCATAAGTATGAGCCGCGTAAGGGCGAATTGATTACTGGTGAGGTGAGCCAAGTGTGGAAACGTGAGATCTTGGTCCTTGACGACGACCGCGTGGAAATGGTGCTGCCCAAGTCGGAGCAGATTCCCACCGACTACTACAAGAAAGGCGACAGCATCATGGCGGTCATTACTTCGGTGGACGTGGTCAACGGGTCTCCGCGCATCCTGCTTTCCCGCACCTCCCCGCGCTTCCTCGAATGCCTCATGGAGCGCTCCATTCCGGAAATTGAGGAGGGTGTCATCATGATCCGCGATATCGTGCGTGTTCCCGGTGAACGCGCCAAAGTGCTGGTGGAGACCTACGACGACCGCATCGACCCCGTGGGCGCTTGCGTCGGCGTGAAAGGAAGCCGTATTCATGACACCGTCCGCGAATTGCGAAACGAAAACATCGACATCATCAACTATACCAACAAGAAGGAACTGCTCATTGCTCGCGCCCTCAACCCTGCACAAATCTCGTCTATCGAGCTCGACGAGGAAAACAAGACGGCGAACGTTTATATGAAATCCGATCAGGTTTCTCTCGCTATCGGTAAAGGTGGCTATAATATTAAACTCGCCAGCAAACTGTCTGGGTATGAGATTGATGTGTTCAGAGATGACATCAAGGAGGAATATGTCATACCATTGTCGGAGTTCAATGATGTGTTCGACCAGTGGGTTATCGACACCTTCATCAGTATTGGCTGCGACACGGCCGAAAGCATTCTCCAGTTGAGCCGTGAAGAACTCATTCGCCGCACCGACCTCGAAGAGGAGACGGTGGACGCTATGATTGCCGCCGTGAAGGAGGAATTGGACAAGTAGGGGTAAGGGAAGCCGCTAAAAAAAGGGTGGCTAATATGTCGAAAATAGTTATAATAAGTTAAAAATCAGCGTAATAAAGAATATTAAAAGTTTTTCAAAAATATGCCGGAAGAAAAAGTGAACACGCCGCGAATACCAAAAGCGGCTATTGAATTTAACGTCTCGAAGGACCGAATTATCGACATCCTAAACAAAAATGGATTCGAAATCACTTCTCCGAACGCCAAATTGTCGGAGGAAATGTATCAGTGCCTTCAGAAAGCACTGGCCAAGGACAAGTTGGTGAAGGAGAAATCTGACCAGATTCTGCCTCAAAAATCAAAGAAAGAAGAGGTGAAGTCAACGGTATCCGACAAATTCGCTGATGAGGAAAAAGACGGTCAGCACATCATTATCCACACGAACAAACTTGATGTTCCCGTGGTGGATATTCCTGTCACCCACGGCCCCGAGGTGAAGGTCATCGGAACCGTTCCGCCAGAAATGTTGGGGAAACCGGGCAAGAAGAAATCATCCGACACCCCTGCAGACACGGTGCCTTCCAACGAAGAACCAGTCACTGAGGAACCGAAGTCTGAACCCGAACAGGTGGAAACCATCCCGCAGGAAAATCCGGCAGTCCCGCAGGAGGTTCCCTCCGTCGATTCTAAGGCTGATGAGGCAGAGGAGAAGGAAGAGGAAAAAGAGATAGTGGAAGAGCAACCTGTTCCGGCTCAGGAAAACAAACCTGAACATATTGAGACGGTCGCTCGCATCACGGGGCCGGAAATTCTCGGCACCATCGATCTGGAAGCACTGAAACCGAAAAAGAAATCCAAAGACAAGAAGGGACAGAAAAAGGACAAATCGCAGCCGAAGCAGCAAGTGGTGAGCAAACCGGAGCCTAAAAAAGAGGAACCAGCACCTGTTGTGGAAAAACCTCAACAGCCTGTGCCTGAACATATTAAAACGGTTGTCAACCCGTTGAAAGGCCCGAAAATCCTTGGAACAATCGACCTCTCTTTGCTGCAACCTAACAAAGACGGCAAAAAGGATGACCATCGGGGCGGAGAAGGCTCGGAGAAGAAAAAGAAAAAGAGAAAACGTGTGGCGAAGCCGGTGAAATCCTCCAGCAACGCCAACATGAAGGATGACAAGGACAAAAAACAGAAGCAAGAGCCCGAGAAGGTGGAGATTTCGGCAGAAGACATCCATCGCCGCATCAAAGAGACCAAGATGCGTCTCGAAAGCAATACGAAAAAGAACACAACGGCTGCCAAACGAAGAAAAGAAAAACGTCAACTTATCCACGAACGCATTGAAGAACAGGAACTTCAGGCGATGGAAGATCAGAAGACCTTGCGCGTGACGGAGTTCATTACCGCCAACGAGTTGGCCACTCTTATGAATGTCGATGTCACCAAAATCATCGCTACCTGCATGAGCATCGGTCTTTTTGTCTCCATCAACCAACGTTTGGATGCCGAAAACATTGCCATGTTGGCTGAGGAGTTCGGGTTCAAAGTAGAGTTTATTGATGCCGAGGAGGAAGAGAACATGAACAATGCCGGCGAACAAGACTCCGAGGAAGACTTGCAGCCTCGCCATCCGATCATCACGGTTATGGGGCATGTCGATCATGGTAAGACCTCACTGTTGGACTATATTCGTAAGACCAATGTGATTGCCGGTGAGGCCGGTGGCATCACTCAACATATTGGTGCATACGAGGTGAGTCTGCCTGACGGTCGCAAGATTACTTTCCTTGACACTCCCGGCCACGAGGCGTTCACCGCCATGCGAGCTCGCGGTGCCAAGATTACGGACTTGTGTATCATTGTGGTAGCTGCCGATGATGCCGTGATGCCGCAGACTGTGGAGGCCATCAACCACGCGCAGGCTGCCGGTGTCCCCATGGTGTTTGCCATCACAAAGATTGACAAGCCGAATGCCAATCCCGACAAAATTCGTGAGGAACTTGCCAATATGAACATCCTCGTCGAGGAGTGGGGCGGTAAGTATCAATGTCAGGAAATCGATGCCAAGCATGGCGACCATGTGCAGGATCTGTTGGAAAAGGTGCTCCTGGAAGCCGATCTGCTCGATCTCAAGGCCAACCCGAATCGTCCTGGTGTGGGTGCGGTCATCGAGTCGGCTTTGGACAAAGGCCGCGGCTATGTGGCCAAAGTGCTGGTGCAGAATGGTACACTCTCTGTGGGCGATCCGATTCTCGCAGGCAGCTGCTTCGGCAAGGTGAAGGCCATGTTCAACGAGCGTAACCAGCCCGTGAAGTCGGCTGGTCCCGCTCAACCTGTACTGCTGCTTGGTTTGAACGGCGCTCCGCAAGCCGGCGACACCTTCAAAGTGTGCGAATCCGAGCAGGAAGCCCGCAGCATCGCCACCAAGCGCGCCCGCCTTGCCCGCGAGATGGGTCTTCGTACGCAGAAGCACGTCACGCTGGAGGAAATCGGTCGTCGTATTGCCATCGGCGACTTCAAGGAACTCAATATCATCGTCAAAGGTGATGTCGATGGCTCAGTGGAGGCTCTTGCCGGCGAGTTGCTGAAACTCAGCACTGAACAGGTGCAGGTCAACGTCATCCACAAGTCTGTGGGTCAGGTGACCGAAACGGATGTGATGTTGGCGACGGCATCCAACGCCCTCATCGTGGCCTTCCAGGTACGTCCGTCTGCCAACGCCCGCAAAATGGCCGAAGCCGAACAAATCGATATTCGCACCTATTCCATTATTTATACCGCAATCAATGAAATCAAGGATGCCATCGCGGGCATGCATTCGCCTGAAATCCGCGAGAAAGTGGTCTGCAACATTGAAATCCGCGAAGTTTTCCACATATCCAAAGTCGGAAATGTGGCAGGATGTGTGGTTCTCGACGGTAAATTGCAGCGCAGTACCAAAATCCGTCTCATTCGTGATGGTATCGTCATCTATACGGGTAAACTTGGTTCCTTGCGCCGTTTCAAGGACGATGTCAAGGAAGTCCTTGCCGGTCAAGACTGCGGTTTGAACATCGATGGTTGTAACGACATCAAGGTCGGTGATATCATCGAGGGTTACGAGGAGTTCGAGGTCGCCTACGGGAAGTAGAATGATTTCGGAAAAAGCCAAAAGGCGGATTTGAAGTTCTACTCAAATCCGCCTTTTTTATAGGGTATAGTTTGGATTGTATCTTCATTCTGCACACCATTCAGCGTAGGAAGTGTCGGTTTCCCGTAAACGTACGCAGCAAAGTTTCACGGCAGAATCTAATCGCGACTGGATTTTTTTGGCGATGAAGCCGAGCAGGTTTTCTGTCGTTGGTTGAAAATCCACCACGACAATCTTTTCATAGTTCTGTTTCAGTGTTTCAATCAGTTGGCGGTCTGTTTTAGCATTAAGCACTAAGGCGTGGTCAAGAAGCGATATAATTTCCTCGTTGATAAGCCGTTTCAAGTCTCCAAAATCCATAACCATTCCATTTTTAGGGGAAGATTCGTCCTGGAGTGGTTGTCCGGCGAGCGTGATGTCCATTTTGTATGAATGGCCGTGAATGTTGCGGCAAAGTCCGTCGTAATTGCGCAGCGCGTGCGCCATTTCAAAACTGAATTGCTTTGTTATCTTAATGATACTCATTGTTTTACGATTTTATAAGTGTGAAAAACATCTGCAGTTGCTATTTTTAGCAGATAAACGCCTTGCGGCAAAGAGGAGATGTCCAAAGTGGTTGTATTTTGTATGATTTCATGTTTGGAAAGCTGCAAGATTCCGAGTATGTCAAAAAGGTCAATTTGGACTTCATCTTTTTGGTTTTCAGGTAATTGAATATTGATTATGTCTTTTGTCGGATTGGGGAAGATGTTCCAAAAGGACACCTCGTTGCTTGGAATGTAGGTCGCAAAGGCTGTTGTGGTGTCTGCCCCGAAAATCATTTCCGCCAACTGGGGAAAGTCGATAAAAGGATTGCGATTGTGTTGCAACTGGTAAACGGCATTGTTACGGTCGATTTCCTTTTGGCTCACGGGGTCAAGGGCCGCCCATTGGAGCAGCAGCTGTTGCGCCCACGGCTTGAGGTTTCCACCGGAAAAATTGGACTGGGTTTCTACGCCGAGGTTTTTGTCCATGTAGCAGACAGCCATGTAGAAGCAGGTGCGGGCGAAGTCGCCCTTGAAGCTGTCGATGGGTTCGAACACTTGGCCAGAGTAGCCGGGAATGTTGGATGTTCCAATTTTGCTGCCGTTTGTGCTGGTCCAGGTAGTGTTCGTCACTTTGCCGAAGGGCAGGTTGCTACGTTTGGCGTTGACAAACCCGTCGGTGGGGTAGAGATGGAAAAGGTCGGTGTACATGGGTGCCACACTGCCGCCGAACCAGCTTTTCGGGATGGAGTGTTCTCGGTTGTAGCAGTCGCCCTCCTCGGAATAGCTGCCGCATTGGTCGCTGCTGAAAGTGAAATAATAAGACGGGGTTGAGCCCGGCCGGTCTGAGTACATGTCCCAAACTTTTCCATTGTCGGGGCGACGGTCAGTGCTTTGGAAAGCATTCCATAAGTTGTTGTATGATAATGAAGTATGGGTTTTGATGATGTTGTGCATGGCTTTCCGCAGCGCATAGCCGCTTTGGTGTTCCGCAGCTGCATAATAACTTTGCGGAGATTGCGCGAAGGTGGTGGCAAACGCCAGCAGACAAGAGAGGGAAAAAGTGAAAAAGCGGGGACTTCTCATGATAAATGGTCAGACGTGGGTTATTTTGTAAATCATTTCCTTTAGCAGTTCACCCCCGTCGCTGCTGGCCTCCACTCCTTTCGACTTTGCGTCATAGTCCCTTAAGATGGAAATGATGCGCATCAGTTGCGGCAAAGGGTGGTTGTTGGCGTAGCCGATGTTTTTGGCGAGGATGTTGTTTGAAAGTTTTGGGCCATAGATGATTTTTTGCATGTTGATGGATTTGTCAGGGGCGAGGTGGTAGCGAATCATCTTGTTGTAGAAGGTGAACAGCATTGAAATGGTGCGTATAAGGGGATTGTCCTTCTGGTACAAAGTGAAATTGAGTGCGATTTTATACGCTTTCTGCATATTTCGGGTTCCCAGTGCTTCTTGAAGTTCGAATATATTGTATTCTTTGCTTATGCCGATGTATTTTTCTACAACATCCGGGGTGATTTCGCTATTGGGCGGCAGTATAACTTGCAGCTTTTGGAATTCCGTGAAGATGCGGGAAAGATCATTGCCGATGTGTTCGCTCAAAATTTCGGCGGTTGTAGGACTCATTTTGAAGTTGAACGTTTGTGTTGCCAAATTTTGAATCCAGGCGGACAACTGGTAGTCTTTCACGCCGATAGACTCAAACGCGACGCCGTGCTTGGCGAAGGTTCTGCTTCCCGGAGATTTCAGTTTCCCGTATTTGTGGCATACTACAAGAATGGTTTGCGGGCTCGGATCGTCCACGTATGGCTTTAACAGTTCGATGTTTTTCAAGTCTTTCGCCTCTTTAAGTATGACCACACGGTAGGGGCTTCCGAAGGGGAATTGCTTGGCGTTGGCCACGACCATGTCCACGGTGGTGTCTTTTCCGTAAAGTACCACTTGGTTGAAATCGCGCTCTTCCGGTGTCAAAATGTCTTCTTCGAACATTTTGGTGAGCTGGTCAATGAAAAAGGGTTCCTCGCCATGCAGCAAATATACCGGTGCGAGCTTTTTCTGCCGGATTTGTTCGACCACAGTTCCATAGCTGGTGGTTGAGCTGTCCTGTTCTTTATCCTTTTTTGCAGCCATTTTTTTTTGTTTGTCCTAAATTGCGTCGTTTCTTCGACTAAAAATAGTGTTCCGCCACTTGGAAGATTACTTTCTCGTCAGGTTCGTATAATCCGCGTTCGTTGGTGAGGATAAAGTCGGCGATGTTGTGTCGGCGATAGTTTTCGGGAATTTTGTTGGGGCTGTCGAGGATGATGTCAAATGTTTCTGGGTGAATACCCACCTCCAGATCAGTGGCGTAGCTGGTGAAATGGTGCAGGAAGTCATCGACTTTATCCACTAAAGCGTTGCCGAGTTCGCCAGCTGTTGTGATTTTTTGGTTTTTCATAATTCAAATTGTTTTATGAGGTGCAAAGATATTTTTTCTAACGGATTATGCAAGTTGAAAATTAGTGGAGGTCGGCGCCGATGAGGTGCATGAATTCCTGCCGGGTGTTCTCGTTCTTGAGGAATGCGCCGGTGAATTCGGAGGTGGTGGTCACGGAGTTCTGTTTCTGGATGCCGCGCATGGACATGCAGAGGTGCTGTGCCTCGATGACGACGGCCACGCCGAGAGGATTCAGGACTTCTTGCAGGCAGTCCTTGATCTGGGAGGTGAGCCGTTCCTGCAGCTGCAGGCGTCGCGCGAAGCATTCCACTACACGCGGGATTTTGCTAAGCCCTACGATGGTGCCGTTGGGGATGTAGCCAATATGTGCTTTTCCGAAGAAGGGCAGCAGATGATGCTCGCACATGGAGTAGATTTCGATGTCCTTCACCACTACGATCTGTTTGTAGTCTTCGTGGAACAGGGCGCTTTCGAGTATGGCCTTGGGGTCTTGTCGGTAGCCGTGGGTCAGAAAGTCCATTGCTTTGGCCACTCGCATTGGGGTCTTCAGCAATCCTTCGCGTTCAGGGTCTTCTCCCAGACCGCCCAATATCGCCTTGTAATGGAAGGCTAAATTTTCTAAATTCTCTTCTGAGAACGTGGGAACTTTACTCATGTTTATACTGTTAATTTTGCTTAATTCGTTTTTCTTGCAGAGAGGTTAGGAAACGGTATTTATATAGGGGTTGTACATCCGTTCTTCCCCAACTGTGGTGGCGTCGCCGTGGCCGGACAGGATGTTCACGTCGTCGGGCAGAGGGAGGATTTTCTCGCGTATGCTTTGCAGCAGTAGTGTGCCGTTGCCGGTGGGCAGGTCGCTGCGCCCTACACTTCTTTCGAAAATCAGATCGCCGGTGAAGACCACTTTGTCGTTGGCGCTATACAGGCAGATGCTGCCGTCGCAGTGGCCGGGAGTGTAATACACCGAGAGTTTTTGGTTTCCGAACGCCACTTCGTCGCCCTCTTTCAGGAAGCGGTCAGGAGCGGGCATCTCGTCCACCTCCATGCCGAAAGCGGCGGCGTATGCGAAAGCCTTGCGGTAAATCGGCATCCCAGCCTCGTGCAGCAGTACTTTCGGATGGTACTCCGCCACACACCAGGGGTTGCCCGCAATGTGGTCGATGTGCGGATGCGTGTTGACGATGTACTTGACTGTAAGGTTCTTTTGGTCGACGTATTCGCGAATCTGCTCATCTTCGTATGCCCGACAGTTGCCCGGATCCACAATCAACGCTTCGCCCGTCTCGTCCGACAGAATGTAGGTGTTGACCATAATCGGGTTGAAGTGGAACGTCTTTATCTCCATATTCACAAATTTTAACTGTGATTGTCTCATCATATCCCGCAGCGATTTTTGTTTTTTTAACACGTTTGCCCTTATCATTCTAAACCTTCTAAACCCACTAAACTTCCTGCTCAGAACGGCCTTTTCTGCGCGTCCGCGGCGTAAATCTCCTTCACCTTGGTGCCTTTTTCGAAGATGACGCTGTAGTAGAGCTTGCCCTGCGGTGTCCAGCTCGACCATTTGCCGTGGCGCAGGCGGTCCTTGAAAGCACCCTGCGTGTGCTTCACCCCGTTGTCGTAATATTCGGTGAAGGCACCCTCCGGAACATCGTGCACGAAGTTCTGTTCACGAACCACTCTTTCGTACATGTTGTAGAACACCCATTTGCCTTCCTTCAGATCCTTGGAATATTTGCCTTTGGAGAGGATATGCCCGTTTTGGGCATATTCGTTCCAGTTTCCGTTTTTCTGGTTGCTGGCATATTTTCCCTGGCTGCGCATTTTGCCCGACTCTTCCCAGAAATGGGTGGAAAGGCCGTTCAGTTCGCCGCCTTTGAAATTGTTCTCGTACTTTTTGTAGCCGTTCTCATACCATCCTTCCCAATATCCCTCCATCACGGCATCCTTGAACGTACCCTGGTCTTTGACGTGGCCGTTGTGGTAGTAGGAGATCCACTTCCCGTTTTCCTTGTCGTTTTTGAACGCACCCTCGCGCTGGATTTTGCCGTCCTCATACCAGGCCTTCCATAGGCCTTCGCGCTTGCCTTTTTCGTAACTTCCTTTGCGCCATATCTTTCCGTCTTCATAATAGTAAGTCCAAGTGCCGTGTTGCAGTCCGTTTTCGAAGTTGCCTTCGCTGCCCAGACGGCCCTCGGTGTCGTAGAACTTCCAAAGCCCCTGTTGCAGTCCATGCACTAATTTGCCCTCCATATCCTTCAGGCCGCCGCGGTTCCACCAGCAGGCCTCTCCCTCCAACAGCCCCATGTCGTAGGTTCCTTCGAAGTATTTTTCGCCGTTGTCGTAGTACTCGATGACGTGGCCGTGGACGCTGTCACCCACATACTTCACCTGCTTGTAGAGTTGTCCGTTAGGGTGGTAGAAGGTCCATTCGCCGTCGCGATGCCCGTCCTTGAACTGTCCTTCCGACTCCACTCTTCCCGACTGGAACCAGCTTTTGAATGGGCCGTTGTCGGCATGGTATTCCTGCCCAAGTTTGCCGTCGTCGTACCAGACCTTCCACACGCCTACCTTGAGGCCGTCCTTGTAGTCGCCCTCGGTCCATTTGGAACCGTTGTTGTGGTAATAGACCCAGTGTCCTTGCTCCAATCCCTTTTTCTGTATGCCTTTGGACATCAGTTTGCCGTTTTTCCAGTAGATTTTGGTCGTGTCTTGTGCCGACAGCGACAACGCCAACGTGGCGCATAAGCCTATCAAAAGTATCTTTTTCATTCCTAAAAAATTAGATGGCAAATGTACATAAATTATGAATACACACAGACAAATGAAATTGCCGCTATAGAGACGTACTATGGCGCGTCTCCACAATTTCAGAAGAAAGATACAAATTCCTTGGATATATTGAAATTGGGGAGAGAGGCGTGCGGGAAAGCGGGATTGGGAGAAAAGGCTAAATTCGATTGATTTCCATTTCTAACCGAATGTGGAACAGGGCGTTGACATCTTTTACGATTTCCTCGGCCGTGTGTAGGATTTCTTGTGGGGTAGCGTTGCCGTAGTTCACCAGCACCAGTGCCTGGTTTTTCCAGGTGCCGGCATTTCCCATGCGTTTGCCTTTCCAGCCTGCTTTTTCAATCAGTTGACCGGCCGACAATTTTTTTTGTCCGTCGGGAACATCGTAGGCCACCAAATCAGGGTAATCTGTCAGTAGTTCGCGGAATTGTTCGGTTGGGATAACGGGGTTTTTGAAAAAGCTGCCGCCGTTTCCGACGATTTTCGGATCCGGCAATTTGGCATCGCGGATTTTTCGCACGCATTCGGAGACATTGCGCAGCGTAGTGGGGAGCTCGCGGTCGCGGAGTGCGTTGGCCAATCCTTGATAGGTTAGTGTAAAATGTTGTTTTTTAGATAGTTGAAATTGCACATGCGTAATAATGCAGTCGTGTTTCAATTCTTGCTTGAAGATGGAGTTTCGGTATCCGAAGCGGCAGTCGGCATTGGAGAGGGCAAAGGGTTTTCCAGTGGAGATGACGAAACCTTCTACTTTGGAAATGGTGTCCTTCACTTCCACCCCGTAAGCGCCGATGTTTTGCACCGGAGCGCTCCCTGTTAGTCCCGGGATTCCTGTAAGATTCTCAATCCCATATAGTTGATGTTTAATACAGTATTGGATAAGATTGTCCCAAGGTTCTCCGGCAGCCACGCGCAGGGTTGCGGAGTCGCTGTTTTGATCTGTCACCTCGATGCCGCTGAAGGCTGGATGCGCCACAATTCCGTCAAAGTCTTGAGTGAACAGCGTGTTGCTGCCGCCACCGAGGATGTAGTAGGGATGTTGTCGCAAAATTTCTATGATTTCCGGGGTTTCGGAAGCCGACTCGATTTTCAGAAAATGCTGTGCAAACACTTCCAATCCGAAAGTGTTATATGGTTTAAGATTTTGATTGTCAAATAATTGCATAAGGCGAAACCAAGATTCCGTTTTGGGGTAGAGGTTTGCGAAGTTTGTTTCAAATGTTGTAATTCCGAGGGCCGAATATGGCGCTGCCGATGCGGACAAGGGTGCTGCCTTCTTCGATGGCGATGGGATAGTCATCGGTCATGCCCATTGAAAGTTCCTTGAAATCAGAATTTTGTGAAAAATACTTGGTTTTAAGGATTTCAAAGATGTCATGTAAGTGGTGAAATTCCCGGCGCACTTGCTCGTGGTTATCCGTAAAAGTGGCCATGCCCATGACTCCGTGAATCTCCACGTTCTTAAAATCTTGGAAAACAGGGTTTTGAAGCATTTCTTCGCATTCTTCCTGGGTAAAGCCGAATTTGGTCTCTTCTTCCGCGATGTGGAACTGCAAGAGGCAGGGAATCACGCGGTTGTGCTTCGCAGCTTGTTTGTTGACCTCTTTAAGCAGGTCGAGGCTGTCGATGCTGTGGATGAGGGAGACATACGGGGCGATGTATTTAACCTTGTTGGTCTGGAGGTGGCCGATGAAGTGCCATTCGATGTCTTCAGGCAGTTGTTCGTGCTTGGCCTTCATTTCTTGGGCATGGTTTTCACCAAAAACGCGCTGTCCGTGTTGGTACAGCGCGGCAATGTCTTCCGCCGGCTTGAATTTGGAAACGGCGACCAGGCGCACTCCGGCGGGCAGTGAAGCCCGGATTTCGTCGTATTTTTCGATGTTCATACGGACTGTAATTAGTGACCCCGGCGGGATTCAAACCCACGACTTTCAGAACCGGAATCTGACGTTCTATTCAGCTGAACTACGGGGCCGGTTTTCGGCGGCAAAAATACATTTTTTTTCGATATGCGGAGGAGGTGTTCAGGAAAGGATTTCAAGTTGTCGGATTGCTGAGTTGTTGATGCAAAATGACAGGTGCAAACCAGATTTTTTCCTTTTTCTCCTTCGTTTAGATGTCTTTTCGTTATGCTTGAGCCTCTTTGTTGTAAAAAAATAGGCTTTCAAATATTTGATTTATAGGCAGTTGATATAAAAATAGAAAAAAATATTCGAAAAGGTGTGTGGATATTGAAAAAAGTGTATTTTTGCGCCATCAAAAAAGGAACGCTTCCTTAGCTCAGTTGGTTAGAGCATCTGACTGTTAATCAGAGGGTCCAAGGTTCAAGTCCTTGAGGGAGCGCAAAACGAAAGCACCGAATTTCAACAGGTTCGGTGCTTTTTTTGTTGCCGAATCCCCATACCGAGAAAAGGGCGATTTCAACGGGTTTTGTGCTGAA
>JAFXPL010000168.1 GCA_017527945.1 Bacteroidales bacterium
ATTAGTCATAGTCACCAACCATATCCATGAACGACAATACGATCAAGAAAAAAATCTTAGGAGTGGATCCCGGCACCAACATCATGGGATACGCCTTGTTGGACACGGAACTGAACAAG
Organism: Bacteroidales bacterium; assembly: GCA_017527945.1. Next base: position 120 of record JAFXPL010000168.1, read on the forward strand.
TCGGAAGTGGAGGTGCTCAGCGTGTTGCAAATGACCAAGTTAGGCGATGCGTACGCAAAGCTGAAATATATCTACGAGAAAATCAACGGCATTATTGAACAGTATCAGCCCGACATTCTGGCCATCGAGGCACCGTTTTATGGTAAAAACGTGCAGTCGATGCTGAAACTGGGGCGTGCGCAGGGGATTGTCATCGCGGCCTCGCTTCATGCGGGCATGGAGGTCTATGAGTATTCGCCGCGCAAGATTAAGCAATCCATCACCGGCAACGGGAATGCCTCTAAGGAGCAGGTCTCGGACATGCTGTGCCGAATGTACCCCATCTCCGAGCACATCCAGTTCCTCGACGCCACGGATGCCCTGGCGGTGGCCGTTTGCCACCATCTGCAGCACAAGGTGGTCTTCGGAAAATCGGCGGCGACCAACTGGAAGAGCTTCATCGCGCAAAACGCGGACCGGGTGGTGAGATGACCTTTCAAGCACTCTGTGGAAAACTAATCTTTGTGTTATGAATGTATTCGCTCGTTATTCTCCCTTCATCCAAGACTACATCTACCGCTCCGGCTGGCAGTCGTTGCGGGGGGTGCAGAATGCCGCCGGCGATGCCCTCTTCAGTACCGACGACAACGTGTTGCTCACCGCCTCCACTGCCTCCGGCAAGACCGAGGCCGCCTTTTTCCCCATCCTGACCCTCCTCGACGAGGAACCCTCGCGAACCGTGGGAGTGCTCTATATTGCGCCGCTTAAGGCCCTCATCAACGATCAGTTCGAGCGATTGGACGAGCTGTGCGAGGAGGCTGGCATCCGTGTCACGCGGTGGCACGGCGATGTCGGGCAGACCCGCAAGCGGCAACTGCTGCGCAAACCCTCCGGCATCCTGCAGATTACCCCTGAGTCGTTGGAGTCGCTGCTCATCAACAAGCACGGGGAAATCACCGCTCTTTTCGGCGATTTGCGCTTCATTGTCATCGACGAAATTCACTCACTGCTGCGCGGCGACCGCGGGATGCAGACATTCTGCCTTATCGAGCGCCTCTGCCGTATGGCAGGATGCAATCCCCGCCGGGTCGGGCTGTCGGCCACCATCGGCAACCCCGAAGCGGCGGGAGAGTTCCTGTCCGCCGGCAGCGGCCGCCGCACCCTCATCCCCAAATTCGATAGAGGGAAGGAAGTATGGCGGCTCTCCATGGAACACTTCTTCAACAACGGACCGCAAGCGGACGAGGGGAAAGACATCGCGGTGCAGGATCCGGTGCCTGAACCGTCAAGCGACACGGCTCCGAAAGCCGCTGACCCTGGCATCGGCTACATCTTCGAGCATACAAGAGGGAAAAAATGCCTGGTTTTCACCAACTCCCGTGAGGAGTGTGAGACGGTGTGCCAGCAGCTGCGGCAGTATTGCGAGGCGAACCATGAGCCTGAACGTTTCCTTATCCACCATGGCAACCTGTCGGCCTCTTACCGGGAAAGCGCAGAACAGGAGATGAAGGACGACAGCTCGTTGATGTCGGTGTGTGCCACGGCCACGTTGGAGCTTGGCATTGACGTGGGACGATTGGAGCGGGCCTTCCAAATTGACGCTCCCTTCACCGTGTCGGGGTTTCTGCAACGCATGGGACGCACCGGCCGCCGGGGCGACCCGTCGGAGATGTGGTTTGTGATGCGCGAGGAACACCCCGAGGCGCGTGCCATGCTCCCCGACATGATTCCATGGTATCTGATCCAGGGCATCGCGCTTGTGCAACTCTATATTGAGGAGCGGTTTGTGGAACCTCCGCGCACCGACCGCATGCCCTACAGCCTGCTCTACCATCAGACCATGAGCACCCTGGCCTCCTGCGGCGAGATGACGCCTGCAGAGCTGGCCTCCCGCGTGCTCACCCTCTCCAGCTTCCGGCACATCTCTCAAGACGACTACCGCCTGTTGCTCCGCCATCTCCTCGACAAAGATCATATTCAGCGAACTGAAAACGGTGGACTGATCCTCGGACTCCCCGGCGAACGCATCGTCAACAACTTCAAGTTCTATGCCGTCTTCCAGGAGAATGTCGAATACACGGTTCGTACCGGCTCCGAGCAGTTGGGTACTATCGTGAAACCGCCACCGCCTGGTGATAAAATCGCTATCGCGGGACGTGTGTGGGTGGTTGACGAGGTCAATCACCAGCGGCGCGAGGTCTATTGCACCCTCGTGAAGGGCAACATTCCCGCTTACTTCGGCGACTGCGCCGGTGATATCCACACGCGCATCCTCGAACGTATGCACGGAGTGCTGTCCGAGGAGAAAAACTACCCCTACCTGATGCGCCATGCAGTGTGCCGCCTGCGCGATGCACGCGACACCTTCTTGAAATCGGGCATGGTAGATCGTCCGCTCGTCAACCTCGGAGGCAAGATGTGGGTGTTATTCCCTTGGATAGGCAGTTATGCCTTCCTCGCGTTGGAACGTCTGCTGAAGATAAAGTGTGCCAAGAGCTTGGGCATCAAAGGATTCACCTCCTCTCGCCCCTACTATATGCAGTTTACGATGCAGGCAAGTGAAGCAGAGTTCTACAGGGTGGTGGCCGAAGAGGCCGCCAAGAGTTTCGACCCCCTGGAACTGGTCTATCCCAACGAGGTTCCCTTGTTCGAAAAATACGATGAACACTTGCCCGAGGCGCTGGTGCGCAAGGGCTTTGCGTACGGTGTTCTTGACATAAATGGGATGAAAAACAGGGTGCGTGGATGGTGAAAAACGGCCAGTTGTTGTTCTAATGTCGAAAAAATGCTACTGTTGAGCACCCTGCGGCTTGTTCGTAACCAATTAAAAATCAATCATTTGCGTACATATAATTCTCTGTGCCAAATTTTTTTTTCAAATTATGTGATTTTTTTTCGTCTATAGGTGTTTTCTATTTGATTTTTTTGTATTTTTGCAGCGTTGTTTTATGTCGAAAGACAGACAGCGGTTTTTCACTATTCCGTTAGAGTGAACCTGGACAATTCACAAATATTTGCGCGGATTAGAGGATAAGCCTACCTGTTGAGTATTGTCAAAAAAAAGGTGGGGTTAATTCTATGTCATCTTGCAAATTGGGAGTCCAGGTCCTACTCTGAAGATGATTCTAGAACGAAACTCCACTTTTTTTCTTGTTGATAGTGCAAATGTTGTTTAATGTGAAATTTTGATTCCAATGCAATTCAAAGCGCACGAAATGAGGCTGTTTAATCTTGGAAACCGTAATGGTATGAAGGCTCGTGTCACGAATCTGGGCGGGCGCGTCGTTTCCATCGTGGTTCCTGACAAGGACGGTTTCCCTCGTGACGTGGTGCTTGGGTTCGACCGGCTTGAAGATTATCGGCCGGAGAATCATCTTTCCGACTTCGGTGCTGTCATCGGACGGTATGCCAACCGTCTGAAAAACGGGCAGATAACTATAGACGGAAAGATTTGGCAGCTGCCGCAGAATGACGGTCCCAACTGTCTTCACGGGGGACCGAACGGTTGGCAGTATCATGATTTCACAGTCGTGGCCGAAAGTGAAAAACAGCTGGTGCTTGGTCTGTTAAGTCCCGATGGCGACAGCGGATTCCCAGGCGAGGTTCGTTCCCGTATCACTTATACATTGTCAGATGATAATGCGTTAGATATTGAATACGAAGCGATTACCGATAAGCCGACCGTCATTAACATGACCAATCACAGCTATTTTAATCTCAATGGCGATGCTTCTGCTGACATTCTGAACCATCTGCTGACAATTGATGCCGACCGATACACCCCGATAGAGGAGTCTTTTATCCCGACGGGCGAATTGGCTGAAGTGGATGGCACCCCGATGGATTTCCGAATGGCAAAAACTGTCGGAGAGGACATTTCGGCGGACTTCGAACAGCTGCGGCGTGGGCGAGGCTATGACCACAATTGGGTGCTCAACACGCGTGGCGACGACACACGCGCGTGCGCCCGTTTGGAGAGTCCTGTCACCGGCATTGTTATGGAGGTTTTCACCACCGAGCCAGGTTTGCAGGTCTATACTGGTAACTTTTTGAACGGTTCGATGACGGGGAAGGGAGGGGTAGTCTATCAACAACGTGTGGGCATTTGTCTTGAAACACAGAAGTTTCCAGATTCGCCGAACCAAAAATGGCCGGAGTCAAATGCTTTTTTGCGTCCAGGTGAACTCTATCGGAGTAGAACACGATTCCAATTCGGAATTGTCAGTGCAAAGTGACACGTCGCAAGTCCAGCATGTTCACTGGGTTCGTGCCCATGCCGTGCACGCGTTTTTGCACAAAACGGGCCACTTTGTCATAATATAGAATGACAAAGGGCGCATCATCAACAAGCATCGAATCCATTCTCATGTAATATTCGGTGCGTAGCGAGTCTTTGGTGCAATGCTGCGATTTCTCGTATAGCTGGTCGAATGCCGGATTCACGTAGTGCGTGTAGTTGGAGCCGTTGGGCTGCAGGTTTTTGGAATAAAACAGCGACATCTGGTTTTCCGCATCGGGATAGTCGCATATCCAGGACGCCCGGAAAAACGGAAGCTGGTAGCTGCGCATCATCTCGCGCTGCTGGGCTGCCTGTGCCACATCTATATTCAACGTGATGCCAATCTGCTCCAGTTCATGCTGGATATATTGGCAGAGGTCCGCATACTGCGCCGAAACGGTCAGCGTGATAGGAGGTAGTCCCTTGCCGTTGGGGTAGCCCGCCTCTGCAAGCAGTTGCAAGGCCTTCTGAGGATTGTAGTCATAGCCTCCTGTGCACTCTGGGGCATACGAAGGCATCCCGCGCGGCACAAAACCGCCATCACCGGCGTAACCCATGTTGTTGCGCAAATATTTCATCATCTTTTCTCGGTCGAAACCGTAGTTTATGGCCTGCCGTATGCGTTTGTCCATCAGAGGGTTAACTCCTTCCGTGGGCTTAAGGTTGAAGCCTAAGTACTCCGTGTTCAAATATGGTCCGGTAATTAGTCTGACTTTGTCGGCATATTCGGGGTTGAGACGACCCTCCTTGGTGAGCAGTGCATCCTTGTAGCTGGGATCCACTCCCGACATGAAATCGAGCGAACCTTTCATGAATTCCATGAAGACAGACTGTTTGTCAACGATGAACGACACCGCCACGGCATCAATGTAGGGAAGACGCTTGCCTGTGGAGTCGGTTTCGAAATAGTTGGGGTTCTTGCGCATCACTAACTTCACCCCTTCCTCCCACATCTGCATTTGGAACGGGCCCGTGCCGACAGGGAATTTCCGGAAGTCCTTGCCGTAGCGTTCCACGACTTCGTGTGGCACTACCGAGCAATATTTCATGGTGAGAATACCTAAAAAAGGCGGGAAAGGTTCTGATAGTTCGATTTGGAAAACAGTGTCATTCAACGCTTTGAAAGCAGGAACGCCGTTTTTGTCACGTTTTACCTTTTGGAAAATCCACGCTCCGGGTGAGGCCACGTCAGGATTGAGGATGCGTCCCAGACTATAGACGAAATCGGATGCGGTGACATATCTCGGTCCGTTGAACGGAAAGAACTCGGTTTGGTGGAACTGTACATCGTTGCGAAGAAAGAACGTGTAGGTTCTGCCATCTTCGGAAATAGTCCAGCTTTTCGCGATGGCCGGCACCACCTGCAACTGGTCGTCCATATCCACCAAACCGTTGTAGAGCTGGTTGCAGGGCCAGATGGCAGCCTGCCCCGAGGCAAATGCCGGATCCAGGCTCAAGATGCCGCTCGACTCGTTGTAATGGAAAATCTGTTTGTCAGGATGGTCAAATCCCGACTTGCAGGAAGCGGCTAAAATGCTTATAATGAGAATTGTAAATAAGTTCAGACCCGTTTTCCTCATGTTACGACAATGCCTGGTTTATTTTCTTGGAAGATTCTAACAGGGAATTATACTCTTCTGGCGTAATATCGATGTAGAAATAGTAGATTGGGTTGACCTGTTTTCCGCCTTTGATTACCTCATAGTGCAGATGCGAGCCAGATGACATACCTGTAGAACCCACATAACCAATTAGTTGCCCGCGTTTAACCTTTTGTCCGGGTTTCACGGCGGCTTTCGACATGTGGGCGTAGAGGGTCTGGTAAGAATATCCGTGGTTCAGCAGGATGCAAATGCCGTAGCCTGAACCGGGATTCTCGCGCGAAACGGTTCCGTCGGCGGTGGCATAGATGGGTGTGCCTTTAGGAGCTGCAATATCGATGCCTGTATGATTGCGCAATGTCTTGAGAATCGGATGGTAACGTTTTCCGAAACCGGATGTGATGGTGTACATGTTCTTCAATGGACGGATGGCTGGAATGGCGGCGAGCATCTCCGCCTTGGAGTTCGCGATTCGTTCCAGTGTGTCTAACGACTTGGTTTGCACCGCCAGCCTGACCACCAGTTGGTCGGCTTTTTTGTTAGCGGCTTTCAGCAGCGTGTAGGCCTCAGACCGTGACAAGCTGTCGTAGCGAGTGTCTTCCACTAACAACGGATAGCGCTCGGAAACAGGTACGGGATCTGTCTCAAAGACATTGCGGTAGATGTTGTCGTCGCGGTCTTCGATGTCCGCCAACACTTCCGCCATTACGTCTATCCGTGCGGTCAGGTAGTCCACCTCGTCCTTTAGTTCGTTGTTCTCTTTTTCTAAAAGCTTGACTTTCGGAGAATCAATGAAGTAGAAGGCGATCCATACGAATACCAGGGCAAAAGCCACGCCGCTGGCAAACACCCAGACGATGCGCTTAAACAGGTGCTTGAAACTGATCTTGACCTTTTCGTAGGTAAGCGTTTTCGGATTGAAATGATAGAATGACTTCGGCATTTTCCTTAATTACATCCGATACAAATCTGGTCGCCAATGCCGTAGCTGTTGATGCTTCCGCTGTTTCTCTTGATGAGGATTTTCAGTTGAATGCCATATCGTTGAGCGATATAGCGATAGGTGTCGCCTTCCTGCAGGGTGTGGTACGGAACGGAAGATTTCGTGCTCTTCATTTCCAGATAAATCACCTCGTCCTCAATGGGTTCCGACCCGTCATACACGTCATTGTAGAGCCTCAGGTTCTTTTCGGTCATCTGCATGGCGTTGGCCAACTTCTGATAGGTGTCGCCGGCGCGTGCCAGGATGAATTTGGTTTTGTTGTTTTCATAGACGGGGCGGCTTGTGTAGGGGTAATAAGCTGATTTATAAGGTACTGCATACGGGTCTAACACAAAGATGTTCAATCCGTTCACCTTTTCCGGCAGGTTGGAGACATTGTCTGTCGTCGGCGAGGTGGTTTTTGTTGGTTCTTCTGTCTGCTTTTTCGGTTTTTCGTTTTTTTCCACAATCACCTGGATGCCGTTCACCTCCATCGTGTCTGCTTTGGCTCCTGTTTTCTTCGAATCGGTTTTTTTCTCCGGTTCAGATTTTTTCTGCTTTGGCTGTTGTGTCTCAGCGATAACGGGCTCGTCATTTTTCGTTTTTGCAGGTTGCTTGGTCTCTACAGGGCGGCTCGGTTCAGAAACAGTACGCACCGGTTCTGCGTTCTGAGCCGCCTGTTTCGGTTGTTCCGCCACAACAGGTTGCTCTACGCGTTCAGGTTGGGGCTTCTGTACGGCTCTCAATGCAGTGGTGTCGCCCAATTTCTGTGCGACTTTGCGGTCGTAGTGCATCAGATAGTATTTATCGATGATGGAGATAAGCGTGTCGGCGTATTTTGGATTGCCGGAAAACCCCGCCTCTAACAAACCGTTGGCCCAGGACTTATAGTCCGTTATGGGGTAGTAGAACAGTTTCACATAGCGACTGCGGGTGGATAAGAAAAGGGAATGGTCGCGGTACGACTCGGCATCGGTGGCGTATTTCCGATAGCAGTTCTCGCGGTTTTTGTCGGCTGGGCGGTAGTAGGTGTCGCCTTTCCATTCCTGGGTATGGCACATGATGGCGAAATGGTTGTGGCATTCGCGCACCAAGTCGTTTGTCCCCGCCTGCGATGCGTAGATGGCCTGCGCCAGCGTGATGCTGGCCGGAACCCCGTAGAGTTCCATCTCCTGCATTGCAAGATCCTTATATTCATCAATGTAGTCATAAATGCGATCCTCCATCGTGTATTGTGCCGACACGAAAGAAATCAAACATAATCCGGTCAATAAACTGAATATTCTTTTCATCGTTTTATAATTTATCTTCTCAATAATATTTGGTCACCCGGTTGGATGACGGTATTTTCTTCTAACATGTTGTATTTCAAAATATAGCGAAGTTGCACGCCATAGCGTTGGGCGATGTAGCGCAACGTCTCACCCGACTGCACCGTATGCACACGCATGGCATTGCCACGAGCCTTCGCCTCCACATACACAATTTCGTTCTCCACAGGCTCGTCGTTCGGGCCTGCATCGTTGAACTTGCGCAGATTTTCGGACATCACCAGGATGTCTTGCGCAATTTTCTCATACGTGTCACCCTTTTCTGCAATCACGAAGTAGGTGTTATTGTTCTTGAACACTTTCCGATAGGTGAACGGGCTCTGGTCGGAAGGGTATTCGCTGCCGATGGCGGTGAAGACTTTTTTTCCGGGTTTTCTGACATTGGCAGGCTTGTCGGCGGCTTTCGGATTTTCAGCCACGGGCCTGTTTTCAATCTCGGTAAGCGGGCTTTTCCCGTAGGTCTGCTGATAAGCCGTATCCAAGGCGGCAATGTTGAACCGCTCGATAAGACTGATGAGCCGTTCGGCGTATTGCGGGTTGGTGGCGTAGCCGTCCTGCTTAAGCGTCCGCGCCCACGCTTTATAGTCCATAATGTCCAGTTGGAAAAGGTTGGCGTAGCGTTTGCGGGAGGTCAGGAAAAGAGAGTGGTCGTTGTAGGACTCCTCCACGGTAGCGTACTTGCGGAAGCACTCCTGTAGCTCGTCATCGTCGATGAGGATGGTGTCGCCCGTCCATTCGTGGCATTTGATGCCGAAATGGTTGTTTCCTTCCACAGCCAACCTGCTCTTGCCGCAGGCGCTCTCGAAAATGCCCTGCGCCACTGTGATGCTGGCGGGAATCTTGTATTCGTGCATCTTTTTCACCGCCACGTCGGCATACCGTGCAATGTAGTCGCGAATGTCCTGTTCGTTGTATTGTGCGTGCCCGGCTGTCGCAGCAGCCATGACACATACGAGGCATAGTATTGTTCTTATCTGTTTACTCATCTTATTGTTTTTCGTTTCGTCCTCCGCACTGCGGTTACTGCCTTGTGTGACCAGCCCTACACTACGCTGCGCTTGTGTGACTGTCCCCACACTGCGCTACGCTTGTGTGGGGTTATTTGCACTTCGTGCGTTTTGCCTCTTCGAGGCTGCTTAAGGAACTATTTCTAAAATATTTGGCGTTACCGAACATAACTGCTAACTACTAATTACTAACTGTTCAATCCTTCTTCGACCAGCTTGGTGTAGAATTGTTTAATATCCAGGCCTTGGCTCTTCAATTGCGCTGGGATGATGCTCAAGGCGGTTTGTCCCGGTATTGTGTTGACTTCCAGAAAGTACGGTATGCGGGCTTCCTCGTCGAGGATGAAATCGACTCGCACGATGCCCTTGCAGTCGAGCTGGCGGAACACGGTTTCGGAGTATTGGCGCACGAGTTCCTGCATGTCGGGGGCGATGTCGGCGGGGGTGATGAGGCTGTGGCCCACGTCAGTGTATTTGGCATCGTAGTCGTAGAATTCGTTGTGGGCGACAATTTCGGTGATGCCGATCATTTGCACGTTGCCGTAAGCCGTTGTGACGCCGCAGGCCAGTTCTCGACCGTGGATCATCTTTTCCACAATCAATTGGTTGTCGTATTTCAGTGCCTCCGTGAATGCCGCCTCCAGTTCCTCGCGGCTGTGCACTTTCGTCACCCCAACGCTGGAGCCGGAGTTGCAGGATTTCACGAAGCAGGGATAGCCGCAGACCTCCTCGATGCGCTCCACATCCATCGGGTCGCCGGCATAAAAATGCAAGGACGGCGCAATGGGGATGCCAAGTTGCGCTACAGCCAGATTACAGTAGAACTTGTTGAATGTCAGTGCGGAAGGGAAAAAACCGCAGCCAGCATAACGCTGTCCGATCATCTCGAAGTAACTCTGCAGCTTGCCGTTCTCGCCGGGTGTGCCGTGGATGGCAATAAATGCCAGGTCGAAAGTGACCTTCTGCCCGTCAATGGTCAGGGAAAAATCGTTTTTGTCGATTTGGAAAATCCGACCGTCTGAAGCTTGATAATGCCAGTCACGACCCTTGAAATGAATCAAATAGGGCTCGAACAATGTCTTGTCCAATTGTTGGAAAATGTTGTCGCCAGACCGCAGGGACACCTCGTATTCGCCTGAGTCCCCGCCCGCTATTACTGCAATTTTATACATAGTTATTCCAAAATATATACAAATGGCAAATATAGTGTTATTTCAGGAGGCATCCTGCTTTTGGAAAATTGTTTTTTAACAGCAAAATGTGTATTATTCCGTGTATGTCGCGCCGTCTTTCTTGCGTTTGGCGGTATGGGATATTTAGTTGAATAATGCGGGCAAAAACAGCGGATTGAGAATTTTGTGTATCTTTGCCGTTTGTTTTTTAAAGATGTAGGCATCAATGGAAAAACTGAAGAAAATATTACCGGATATTCTCAAGATGATTCTTTTCGTAGGTTTGGGAATATTGTTTATCTGGTTGTCAGTCAAGGATTTGAGCAAAGATGACATTCAGATGATTTTCTCCTCCATGGCTTTGGTCAACAATCCTCGCGGGTGGCTTTTCATTTCCCTTTCCGTGTTGGCCATAGTGGCTGCCGACCTCATCCGTGCGGAACGGGCGCGGCTTCTGCTCAATTCCATCCAATACAAGCCTCGCTTTTCCATGATGTTCTACTCGGTGATGGTCTGCTATATCGCCAACCTTGCTCTGCCGCGGCTCGGCGAGATCCTGCGTTGCTCTTTTCTGCAGCGCTACGAGAATGTGCCATTCCAGAAGTCGCTCGGGACGGTCATATTGGAACGCGCCGTCGATGTGGTTTGTTGGCTCTTCCTGCTCGTCATCGCCCTGTTTTTGAACAACGGCCTGCTGTCAAGGCTGATAGTTGATCAAAGTACGCAGATGACCTTGCAGCAGTGGTTTGAGGCGAAGGGTCTCAGCTATGTGGGTAACTACCTGCTATACATTGTTTTGGCTGTTATCGTTTTGCTGATCGTGCTCGTCCGTGCCACCCGTTCTTGGTGGCAGAAGAAGCCCGCTCTCGTGAAGGTTGCCGACTTCTTCAAGGGCATTTGGCGCGGTTTCATTTCCATCAAGGACCTTCCGAATCCGTGGTATTTCGTCTTGTGGACGGTCGCCATGTGGATTTGCTACTATTTCGGGGTCTATTTCTTCTTCCATGCCCTTCCGTATCTGCAGCATATCGGCTTTGGCGCAGCGTTCACGGTGCTGATATTTGGTACTATCGCCTTCATGATTTCGCAAGGCGGGCTGGGCGCCTACCCGCTCATCACGGCCGGCATTGTCATGCTCTACGGCATCTCCTATACGCAGGGGCTTGCTGCCGGCTGGATTGGCTGGATTCTGCAAACTGCCGTCTCGTTGGTACTTGGTTTATTCTCCTTGGTCGTCACTTCTTTCTACAAGCGTCATGATGCGGCGCAAGAAACCGTGGAACATGGGCAAGATTGACCATCAAATAGAGGAAAAGATTGTCGCGAGGGATTTTTTCCTTCACTATGACATTAAACGGCACGGCCAAAGGGTTGTCTTTACCAATGGCTGTTTCGATGTGCTCCACTTCGGGCACGTGCATTATCTGGCTCAGGCCAGGCAGTTGGGCGACCTACTCGTGGTCGGGCTCAACAGCGACGACTCCGTCCGGCGGCTGAAAGGCCCTTCGCGGCCGATAAACGGAGAAAGAGAGCGCGCTTACGTTTTGGCTGCTCTCGCGTGCGTGGATTTTGTGGTGGTCTTTGGCGAGGACACCCCGCAGGAACTCATCGAGACTGTGCGCCCCGATGTGCTGGTCAAAGGCGGGGATTACGAGATCGCCAACATTGTCGGGGCCGATTTTGTGACGGAAAATGGAGGTGTCGTTACGACCATTCCCTTCGTGGAAGGTTTCTCCTCCACTCAAATTATAGAAAAGTTAAATACCAAATAATGAGAAAGTTACACATTGCTATACTGATGTTTTTTGTCGCTTCCGTGACGGCGCAAAACGTGGATGTCACTTCCTTTTCCCAGAATATCGTGCTGGCCGATTCGCAGGCCACACCGAAGGCCGTGGTGCGACAATTAGCCTCATATCCTTCTGTATCAGAGCTATATGAGATTCCTGCGTATGGGTTATATCAGCAATACTGGGATACGGTCCATCTTCGTAGCCGGATGCTGGAGATTCCTTTCTCCAACGACCGCTTGATGCTGATGTTGGTACAGGATGCCAACAATCCGTTCGTGATGCCGTGCCAATTCGACAAGGTGCGGTTGGCCTATGGAGAGACAAAAAATGGCGGTTTCCATCCTGGTATCGATTTGAAGACGGAATCACAGACCCTTGTCAAAAGTTGCTTCGACGGTGTGGTGCGTATGGCAAGGGACTACGGTGACTATGGCTCCACGGTGGTGGTGCGCCACTACAATGGTTTGGAGACTGTATATGCTCATCTCGACAAACTGTGTGTGAAACCCAATCAAATGGTGAAGGCCGGTCAAGTGGTTGGGCAGACTGGTACCACTGGCAACACCAAAGAGTGCGTTCTGCACTTTGAAACCCGTTTCATGAACGAATGTTTTGATCCGGAACTGGTCATTGACTTTGAGGAGGAGGATGTGTTGCAGAACAACATGGCACTGATGTCTCGCGACTTCAACATTTTGCCATTGGATGCGGTGGGTGCTTGGAAGCCTGTTGCCCCCAAGCCAAAGGCCACAGCACCGGAAATCAAGCCAGAGCTGGCACCGGTGGGGAAACCCCAACCGTCATCTCCGAGCGTCGTTCCTGGAGCGCAAGCGTCCGAGGTCGTTGAGCAAACAGCCCCCAAAGTCCAGCCACAGCCACAATCCTCCGAAGCTGTTTACCATACGGTTGCCGCTGGTGAAAATCTTTACCGCATTTCCTTAAAGTACAATACGACAGTTGATAAAATACTGAAGCTCAACAATCTTAAGAATGCCGACATGATTGTAGAAGGGCAAAAACTACGGGTAAAATAAAGCAGAAGCACGGTTACGTGCCTCTGCGTGGGATGAATTCTGTTAGCGGATACCCTATTCCGTAATCGTTTCTTTTTCCTTAAACGCAAAAATGAACGCCACTGCGACCACAAGGGCGTAGGCGGCGAAGATGTACCACGATGTGGACCAGCCCTGTATGATAGAGGCCGGTTCCGCGTGGTTCTTCAAGGGTGTGAAGACGTAGTGGTTGAGGACGGCTTGTGCCGCGAAAGTGCCGAGGGTGGCACCTATACCGTTGGTCATCAACATGAAGAGCCCTTGCGCCGAGGCTCGGATGGAGGGGTCGGTCTGCTGGTCCACGAAGAGCGATCCGCTGATGTTGAAGAAATCAAAGGCCACGCCATAGACAATGCAGGAGAGGATGAAAAGCCACACGCCCGGTCCGGGGTTGCCGAGGCCGAAGAAGCCGAAGCGAAGCACCCAGGCGAACATGGCGATTAGCATCACTTTTTTAATGCCGAACCGCTTCAGGAAGAAAGGAATCAGCAGAATGCACAGCGTTTCAGAGATTTGCGACAGCGAAATGAGCATGTTGGCATGCTTTACTCCGAACGTGTCGGCATATTCCGGAATGTGGCCGAAACTGTGAAGGAACGGGTTGGCAAAGCCGTTGGTGATTTGCAAAGAGACCCCCAAGAACATCGAAAAGAAGAAAAAGACCGCCATTCGTCTGTCCTTGAAGAGTTTGAATGCTTGCAGACCGAACATGTCTGCCACAGAGGTGACTTTTCCGTCGTTGTTGCTGTTGCATTTCGGCAGCGTGAAGGCATACAGTCCCAAAAGCAGGCCGATACCGCCGCTGGTCACGAACTGGCTGGCAGTTGCCTGGAAACCCAAAAGATCGACGCACCACATGGAGATGATGAAGCCGATGGTGCCGAACACTCGGATGGGCGGAAAGTGCTTCACCCGGTCGAGGTTGGCCAGCTCCAATGCATTGTAAGCCACAGAGTTGGATAGTGCGATGGTGGGCATGTAGAAGGCCACGCCGATGGTGTAGAGGGTGAAAAGCGGTCCGAATTGCACGGTGTCGCCTGCCCCCAGGCCGTAAAGACCGGCACAAATCATGGCCGCTCCGGAGATAAGGTGACTGATACCCAGTACCTTTTGGGCTTGTATCCATCGGTCGGCGATGATGCCTAATATGGCAGGCATGAAGATGGAGACAATGCCTTGTATGGAATAGAAGATGCCGATTTGTCGTCCCAGTCCGTGTGTGGCTAAATAAGTGCCCATGCAGGTGAGATAGGCTCCCCAGACGGCGAACTGGAGAAAATTCATGAGAATAAGTCTGAATTTTACGTTCATATTATTATTATATTGAATAATCGTCAATAGTCATAGTCAAAGTCAATAGTCATAGTTCACGACCTCACTTCACCTTGAAATCAAAGAGGCATTTCCCTTCGAGGAAGCCTTGTAGGTGGTCATTGAGGTGCACCGGGCCTACACCGACGGGCGTGCCGGTGAACAGGATGTCGCCCATTTTCAATGTGATGAAGCGGGAAACGTAGGCGATGAGTGTGTCGATAGGGAATAACATGTCTCGGGTGTGCCCTTCTTGCACTTTTTCGCCATTGAGCAGAAGGTGGAAATGGAGATCCTGTGGATCGGGGAGTTGCGATTTCGGGATAAAATCGCCCACCACGGCAGATCCGTCGAAGGCTTTGGCAATCTCCCATGGCTCGCCTTCTGCCATGCACTTGCGTTGGAGGTCGCGGGCGGTGAAATCCACCCCGAGTCCGATTTCGTCATAATACTTGTGAGCGAACTTCTCTGAGATGCATTTTCCTAACCGATTGATTTTCACAATAATTTCGGTCTCATAGTGAACTTCGTCCGAGAAGTCGGGGAGGAAAAATGGGCGGTTGCAGCGGGTGATGGCAGACTCTGGTTTGAGGAAAAAGACAGGTTTAGTAGGCACTGCATTATGCAGTTCCGCCGCGTGCGCCGCGTAGTTCCGTCCGATGCAGATGAATTTCATACGGCTTAGAAGAAGTTGATGTTCAGGGCGATTTCCACATAGCCGAGGTTGGCGCGCTGGTCCACGTGGGTCAGTCCGTTTCGGGCTTTGCCCTTGCCTTTGAAATAGTTGGTGACCCCTTGCACGTAGTTGATCATCACTCCCGCGCGCATGGTTGGCGTGACTGCGTATTCGAAGCCGACACCCGCGATGAAAGATTCTTTAAGCAGGGCGGCCTCCTGCGAATCTTTTTTCTCCCGCGACCACAATTCATCCCCCAGCAAGTAGCTGTCTTCCTGGGTGGCTTTTAGGTTAAAACTGTGCATCAGACCGAGATTCCCGCAGACGTAGAAGTTGTTGATGGAGTTCGTCTTCATCGTGATCATGGTCGGGATGGTGAGGTATATGGAGCGGTAGGTGCGTTGGGTCTGTGTGCTGTCGGCGATGCCCAGACTTCCTACGGGGATATTGTCGAGGAAGCGCATCTTGCCGCCACAGTGCTCCACGAACAATCCGGTGGAGAAGTAGAAGTTCTTCCGGGGGGTGAGGTTGACGTTGAGGTTGACGCCATAGCGCATGCCCATGACGATGCCGTCTTTTTCATAGCCGACGGTGTGGTCGTACATCCAATCGAAGGCGGGCGCGAAGGTGACGCCGAAGTTGAGCCGCGATCCGAAGCCGGGGTCTTTGAGGTAGGTGGCGGATGGGCGTCCGGCTTTCGGGACGACGGTCTCCTGTGCGTAAACGCTGCCCCAAAGGGTTGTCAATAATATTGTGGACAACAAAAGGATTTTTTTCATAATGGTATCACTTTTAAATTCAACTGCTATAATTTTTCAAAAAGGGTGATTGTGCGGATTTTTTGTCGGGGAGAAATGGATTCTGTCAGATTCGTTTGAATTTTGCTGCCACCCACTTGTCTTTCGCCTTGTGATCTTCATATCGGAGCCCGTTTTGGGCGCAGCAGTAGCGCAGGGCGGGCAGGTCCTCTTCGTAGAAGCCGCTCAGGAAGAGCAAAGCCTCGTCGTTCATGCATTGCACGTAAGCGGGAATGTCTTGGAGCAGGATGTTGCGGTTGATGTTGGCGAGGATGACATCGTAGCGTTCGTTGCCCAGCAGCGATGCGTCGCCGAGCAGCACTTTCAGGTTGTCGCAGTGGTTGTGTTGCGCGTTTTCCACGCCGTTGCGGTAGGCCCATTCGTCGTTGTCGATGGCGGTGACGGGGATGGCCCCTTTCATGTAGGCGAGGATGGCCAGCACGCCCGTGCCCGCGCCCATGTCGAGCACTGCCTTGCCGCACACGTCCGTCTCCAACAGGTAGGAGACCATTTGCGCGGTGGTGGCATGATGCGCCGTCCCGAACGACATTTTGGGTTCGATCACGATTTCATAGTCCACGTCCGGACGTGCCGGATGAAACGGGGCGCGGATGTAGCACTTGCCGTCGATCAGCACCGGCTCGTAGTTGGCCTCCCAAGCGGCGTTCCAGTCCTTGTCCTCCATCGGGGTCACTGAGTAGGCGACCTTCACTTCGGGGAACTCCGGATTCTCCAGCATGTCTTTGAACACGTCTTCCCGGTAGTCTTTCTCCGGAATGTAGCACAGCAGTTCCTCTTCGCTGTCGCCGTCCATGAAACTGTCGCATCCGGCATCCGCCATCAGCGAGGTATAGACCTCCTTCCACGGGTCGGCCGGGGTGATTTTCAACTTGATTTCGAGGTACTTCATAAGGGTTTCAAGTTTCAGGTTTATAGTAGAGACACAAAATTTTGCGTCTCTACATTCATGTCTTAAGTCTAATATTCGATCGGTCTTCCCGACAGGTTGAACCACAGTTCCTGTTCCTCCTGTGTCTTCTTGTCCACGATGATCACCTTGTAGGCGGTGAGTTTGTCGGCGAGGCGCTTCACGGTGTAGAACTCCTTGAGTTTGCAAGACTTGTGCTCCTTTTTGAGGTAGTCTTGGATGGTGGCGGAGAGGTTGTCGTTCTTGCCCATCACCCACGTTTCCACCAGTTCGCCGTAGTTGTTATAGACACAGAACTCCTTGCCCCGGGTGGTGTAGAAAGCGGCGATGTAGTTCATGTAGCCGTCCTCCGTCCACACTTCGTTGTTCACCTTCGGGTATTTGAGCTTGAAGGCGGCTTTCACGTTCTCGGGCACATTGGAGGCATCGTCGTTGTCGAGGGTCATGTTCATCTTCTCATAGTATTTGTTGAGGGCATCGTCTTCGGCGCTCTCCTTCTTGTCGTTGCCGCCCAGCTCGTAGTCGGGATCCACGGTGCGGATCAGCTTGCCGGCCTTGTCGAAGAAGACGGTGGTGACCAGCTTGGCTTTGTAGTTGGCTTTCTCGTAGAACTCCACCATCGTCTTGTCGTTCTTGTCGGCGCGTTGCTCCTTGACGGCGCTCTTGAACCGCCAGCCGGGGTAGAAGTCGTTGAGGTGCTTGGACATCAGGCCCGTGACAGACTCTTCGGGCATGATGGTGAGGGTTTTCTCCCATACGCCGTTCGGTTTGATATAAACGGCCGTCTTCTTTTCCTGGTTGAGGCAGCGGGCGATGTACATGCTATCGACGAGGAACCAGTTGAGTTCGGCGGGGTGCAGCACTTTCTTCACCAGTGCTTTGGAGACCACATCTGGGACTGTGTTGGCTTTGATGGCGATGTTGCCGTGCTCGTCCTTCACCACGGGCTCGGGTTTCTCCTTCTTGGATTTTGCCTCTTTTTTAGGTTGCTCGTTGGTTTTATTGGCAGTGGTGCTGGCCGGTTTTGACGTTGTACTCGCTGGTTTCGCGGGTGTCTTCGCGGCGGTTTTTGCAGCCTCTTTGGCGGCTTTTTCGGCAGCGGCCTTCTCCTCGGCCTCGCGTTTTGCGGCCGCTTCCTTCTCAGCCTGCCGCTCTGCTGCTGCGGCTTTCGCCTGTTCGATCTTGTCGGGTTGTTTCACGGTAGGATCCTGGAATCCTTCCGGATCATTGCGTGTGAGCAGCTTGTTCATGCCGGTGGATGCGAAAGTCAGCTGCGACGGCTTTGCGCCTACAGCATCCTCTTTCACTTCTAAGTAGTAGTGCGTGCTTACATCCTCCTGCTCTTCCAGAGCGCTGACACTGATGACATAGTCGGGGTAGTTTGCCTTCACATAATCAGTGATAGTGGAGGGCAGTTCGCTGGTCGGCACGGCGAAAAGGGTACGAATCCATTCGCCATCGGACGACAGATAGACCTTGCCGTTCGTGGATCCGTCCTTGATGCTGGCAATGTAGGTGTTGCCATCCTTCATCCAACCCGTGACTTTAGCGTAGGAGTATTGCTCCTCAAGGGTTTGAACGACATCCGAGGGCACTTCGGCAGGTTTCAACTTTTGGGCACCAACGAAGTTGTAATTCCACGTAACTAATTGAATGGCAATAAGTAGCAACGTTGTTAAAATCGTGTTTCTCATATTTGTCAGGATTTGCAAACAAAGGCACAAAAATAAATTTTTTTGTGAAACGGAAAGTGTCTAAATTTGAAAATGCTGCGGACATGCCGAAAATCGGTCTCCGTTATTTCTCCAACCCGAAAAAATAGTATCTTTGCCCCGTTTTCAAAAAATGGAGAATATGAAAATGGACATACTGCTCGGCCTGCAATGGGGCGACGAAGGTAAAGGTAAAATTGTGGATGTTCTGACACCGAAATACGATGTCATTGCGCGTTTCCAGGGTGGTCCGAACGCCGGCCATTCGCTGGAGTTCAATGGACACCGGCACGTGTTGCACATCATCCCGTCCGGCATCTTCCACAAGGAGAAGATCAACATCATCGGTAACGGGGTGGTCATCGACCCGATCATTTTCGAAGAGGAAATCAATGCGCTGGTGGCCATGGGGTTAACCCCGACCGACAACCTTTGCATATCCCGTAAGGCACACCTTATCCTGCCCACGCACAAGCTGTTAGACGCGGCTCAGGAAGCGCACAAAGGCAACGCGAAGATTGGTTCCACGCTGAAGGGCATCGGACCGACCTATACCGACAAGACTGCCCGCATGGGACTTCGCGTCTGCGACCTTGAATCCCCCGATTTTGAGGCCAAGTACCGCAAAAACATCGAAGAACATGTCGAGATTTTAAAAAATTTCCATTTCGACTATGCTGATAAACTCGCAGTTCTGGACGAACAGTGGCGCAAGTCGCTTGACACCCTTCGGAAGTTTCAATTTATTGACAGCGAATATGTTGTCCATCAATATCTCACAGAAGAGAAAACGGTGTTGGCCGAGGGCGCACAGGGCACGCTGCTGGATTTGGAGTTCGGTGCGTATCCATTCGTCACCTCCTCCAATACCATCGCCGCTGGCGCGTTCACCGGACTTGGGCTCGCCCCGCATTTCGCCGGACGTGTCTTTGGCATCGTGAAGGCCTATTGCACGCGTGTGGGTAGTGGTCCTTTCCCTACCGAGCTGTTTGACGAAACCGGTGAATTTCTTCGAAAAGAGGGTAATGAATATGGTGCAACTACTGGAAGACCAAGACGTTGCGGTTGGCTCGACCTTGTCGCGCTCCGCTATGCCCTGATGATTAACGGAGTCACCGACATTGCGCTCACTAAGGTCGATGTGCTTGACAAATTCGACGAGATCAAAGTCTGCACCGCCTATCGTGTTAATGGTGAGCTCACTGACCGGATGCCTTCCGCTACCGATGTGGAAATTGAGCCTGTCTATACCACTTTGCCCGGTTGGAAAGCGACGATTTCGGGTTGTAAGACATACGAAGAGCTGCCGCAAATGTTCAAGGACTACATTCGGTTTATTGAGGAGAAAACTGCCACGAAAGTGTCCATCATCTCGGTGAGCCCCGACAGGGATGCCACCATTTTCAGATACTGAGTGCCTTTATGAAAAAAGCGCCGCTGTTTTGGATGTGCTGCCTGCTGTTTTTGGCGGGCGGCTTGTCTGTTTGTGCGCAAGAGACTACCGAGGATGCTTTTCTGCAGATGTTGCGTCAAGAAATGAAAACGCAATATGATTCGCTGCAAAATACGAGTCATCCTCCTTACTATATAGCCTACCGCGTGACGCAGTCAAAGAGGCACCAGGTTTCTGCAAATTTTGGCAAAATCTATGAGAATTCCACGCAAAAAAGTGCATTTCTTACAGTTGAGGTTCGCATTGGAGATTCGAAAATGGATAATCTGCACGGGTTTGACTACCAGAACACCGCCACCCGGATTATTCCGCTTCCGTTGGATGACAATGCGCAGCTGTTGCGCAAAATCCTTCGTGACGAAACGCGGAAAACTGTCCAAGAGGCTGCGTTAACGAGTGTTGAGAATAAGCTACGCGCTAAACTTTTGGATCCTGACGATGAGCGGGAAAGATTCTCATTTCTTCATGGAGATAGGGACGGAATCTATCAAACACCGGCGCAGAACGTGCACTTGAATGACGAGCTGTGGGAACGAACCTTGCGGCATTGTTCCCAATATGACGATATAGAATTGACGGGAAAATCCGCGTCTGTATGGTATCAAGTTACTCGCAAATATTTGGTGACCAGTGATAACACGGATTTTGTGCAGAACAACTTTTCTTCAATGGTCACACTTCGTGTGGAAGGATTGACTGCAGATAATATACCGGAACACATTGAACGTCAATACTATGCACGTGTACCAGAACTCTTGCCTAATGAAGATGTCCTACAAACGGAAATGGCGGAGATGGTCTCGTTGTTGTCTAATATGCTTCATGCCGATCGCTGCCAGCCTATCCGTTGTCCTGTATTGTTCTCGCCAGAAGCTTCTTCTGTATTGATTCATAATATTATAGGACATGATTTTGAAAATCCTGGAAACGGGATTTTTCAAAATCGGATAGGGCAAAAAGTTATGCCAGAAGCCTTTTCAATAGAGAGCCGACCTAACGATTCTAATCTCGGTGGATATTATCTATTTGATGATGAAGGAGTTAAGGGTGATAACATTCCGCTTGTCCGAAAAGGAGAGTTGAGCGAATTTCTATCTGGGCGTACGCAACGGCCCTTGGCCTATACTTCCAACGGTCATGCCCGGGGAAATCGCCGCTTACCAGTTCCCCGCCAAGCCAATCTTGTGATGGAAACAGATAAACCGTTGAACAACAGTCAATTGTTTGAAAAGCTTGGGATGGAAGCCCAAAACCAATCTTTGGAATATGCCTTATATGTTAAGGAAGTGGATGTAAGGTGTGATACAAATGGTGTGGTAAGTGTTTATCCTACAGTTTGTTATAAGGTGTATTCAGATGGGCGAAAAGCAAAAGAAGAGGTTCGGGATTTGCGGTTGAGCGAAAGCAAACACCAGTGGGTCAGAAATTTAATCGCTGCAGGGGACAAAACAGGTAGTGCGGCTATCGTGTGCCATAGTGAGGATGACGACCTGCTGACAGGCGCTTCTGCTCCGGCATTGCTTTTCCGCAATATCAATGTGCAACCTGTGTCAAAATCCACGAAACTCAGGATAGTGAAAGTAATGGATGGTGAAGGGTCCGTCACACCCATGAATTTGTCGGAACTGCTGCAGAAGTCGGCGCAATATGAATGGGACGTGGATGTCACGCGACTTAAAATTGCTGAAGAGGCGACTCCTTACTATGAAGAGTTTTTGATGACAGACACTCGGACTTTCACCGTTGAAGCCTCAGAAGGAAGTCTGTTTTATGCCAATGAAAAGCCTGTTCGACGATTAGTTCCGCGTCTGTTGTTGGGAAGTAACCTTTTCAACAACGAACATCTTACGGATGCGGTGGAGCCGCCGGTCAGTTATCCTTTGCCTTTTGACGATAGGCTCACGTTCGCCAAGGACTTCCGCGTTGCCGCTGACCAGGAATATCAGAAAGCTTTGGTTCAATGGAAGACCAAGCAGGCTTTGCTGCCGTCGGCGGAATCACGGAAACAATATCTGCCCGACCGTTCCGAAATCCCTTCTACGCAGACGTATGATGAAAAATCCTTCGATTACCCGTCCTTGAACAATTTGGAACATCTTGCCTGTGAATTATCTGAGAAGTTGGCCAAACACGATTTCCTGAGTCGCTCCAGTGTCCATATATATGTATGGATGGGGAATGTGTGTTTCTGGAATAGCGAGAAAACCTTTTATGCGCGCCCTGTCTCGGTCATTGGTGTCCAGTTTTGCGGAACAGTGGATCGGGGTGGCAGGGAGCATTCCTACCGCAAAACTATTTTCCTGCCAAGTTTGGATTCTCTTTTCTCCATTCGTTATCTTGAGACGGAAGCCAGTCAGTGGGTAACCGCTTTGCAGACGCTGAAAAATGAAGGAAAGGAGATGGCGGAATACTACTCTGGGCCTTTGTTGGTGGAAGGGGATGCGGTAGGTCAAATGTTACGTTCGGCTTTGTTGGAACGTAATCCTAATTTGTTGGCCCATAGAGAGCCTGTCTGTTTTGGTAAAGTTAGAACACCTGACTTTGAGGATTTGTTGAATTAGATGGTCACTTCAAAGAAAATCACCATTACAGCGAACAGAGTCGGGGACAGTTTCGACAAATCAGCCTTCTGTCGGCACGACAAAATCGATGCGGAAGGGGTGGAAACCCAAGAAACCGAAATTGTCCGGAATGGTGAGCTGATTTCGTTGCTTGGGAATAGAAATGTCACAAAATCAATGGCTTATAGCAATGGATTTCAACAATTGGCTTTCCATCAAGAGGCCTGTTTTGCCACATGTGGTGTTTCGAGATTGGATTTTGAACATACTACGAATGTTCCGTATGCAAAACTAAAGCAGTTACTCATCAAGGAAACGAAAAAACAGGGACTGTCCCATGCTTATATCCTTCGTCAGATGGCGGATTGGTCGGATGCAGGTGACCAATCCGGATGCGTGTCAACAGTTGGTCTGTGGCAGCTTTATCGGGTAGATGTGCGGACTGGGCGCGAAACACCTGTCATCGGGGCAACTTCAGTGCCGTTCCATTTTTCCATGTTGGAAGACATTCTTTGCGTTTCAGACATGGATGCGGCGTTTCCTCTCATGACCGCAGTTGCGGGGGCGGCAGGCACTCGCGATTTCCCCTTTGCAGGCGTACCCACGTGCATCGTGGCACCCAAGGGACTGTTGCTGAAGCGATCGAATATCGGTTTTTAGCGTTTTTTTTATCTCTGCCGTTCGATAGCGGTTTGATGGAGAAGTTCCAGAAATTGTTCTATAAACTTCTGATATTCAGTGTCTTCATAATGCTTGGCATAGCGCTTTACGACTTGCTGCCATTGTTGAGGCTGCACAACGGCAATATGATTCTTCCGTTTGATGTCCGCGATTTCATCCACCAAGGACATACGTTGATAAAGCAACTCACTGATTTGGTTGTCAATGTTTTCCAGCATGGCCCGTTGTTTCACGAGAATAAAGTCGGGGGCGTCGGTGCGCAGGTCGAGCCGTGCAATCATCTGTGCCCACTCCGCAGGGGTCAACTGCTGTTCGGCATCAGACAGGGCTTGCGCTGGGGAGCAGTGGCATTCGGTCATTAGGCCGTCGAATCCATAGTTCATCGCCAGTTGTGACACTTCTGGAATCCAGCGGGTCTGCCCACAAAGATGGGACGGGTCGCAAAGGATGGGGAGTTCGGGCATTCGGACTTTGAGTTCGACGGGAATCTGCCACAGCGGCGCGTTGCGATAGACATTCTCCTGCACATCGGGGAAGCCGCGATGCACAGCCATCACCCGCTCTACATCCGCCTTCAGGAACCGTTCAATATTCCCCAACCAAAGCTTTAGGTCTGGAATCATGGGATTCTTCACCAAGACGGTGAAGTCAGAATGGCACATTGAATCGGCAATTTGCTGAACCTCAGTGGGATTCACGGTTGTACGAGCCCCTACCCATACTACACGGATGCCATGTTTGGCACATAGCTCCACCTGTCGGGCGTTCATAACTTCCACACAAACAGGAATATGGAGAGTATTCTGCACCTCCTCTAACCAAGGCAAGGCCTCCTCACCCGCGCCGGCAAAGCTGTCGGGCGCACTGCGCACTTTCCAGGCACCGGCGCGGAAATAATGCAGCCTCAAATTGGCAGAACGCGCCTGCTCAACGAGTTGAGTTGCCGTTGTCAACACTTGCTCGCGTGTCTCTGCTGCGCAAGGACCTGCTATCCAGATTTTTCCCATCACTATTCCTCCGTCTCTGGTTCTTCCTCAATATCTGTGAAATACTTCTTCACGAACTTGTTCTTCAAACTTCTGTTACCAAGTTTGTAAGTGAACGACGGCAGTCCCTTCGCCTGGTCGGGTGCCTGGAAGCGGTTTTTGGGCTTCACGCTCGTGATGGCTTCGTTGAAGGCTTTGTCGGAGGAGAATGCCGACACGGCGTTGTTGTCGAACTGGAAGTAGTAGAACTGGTTGTCGAATTCGAAGTAGAGGTACAGGCGGTTGCGGGATCCGCGCTTCTCGATGACGATGCGGCCGGGCACCATCTTATAGACCTGCTTGGCACCGCACACGATCACCGGCAACTTGGTCTGCGACTTGAAGGTGGACTGCTCTTTGTCCCATTCGAAGTCGATGTTCGAGAAGAGGAACTTCACCTGCAGGGCTTCCGGCAGACGGCGGTTCTGCCCTAAGGCCACGTTTCGCTGGTAACGGTCGTATTCCGCCTTGCCCAGAATGTTGTACAGGGCCACGTCGAACGCCTCATCGCCCGACACATCGACGAAATCCAGCGAGGCATTCTCCAACGCCTTGTTCATCAGGTCCATGGACTTTTCGTTGAAGTAGAAATCGATGGAGGTGGTGAGGTGCATCTCGGCGGAGTCCGCCAGCATGTAGTTGACGATGGTACCGCTGGTGACGAAGTTCACGCGGCCGAGTTTCGCGCCCATGTCGATGGTGCCGCTGCCGTGCGCCTCGCAATTGTCGGTGTTCAGTGTGATGATGTTGCCAGGCACCGTCGGATCCATCAGCTTCTCCTTGGAGGCGGCCTTGAATTCACGGGTCTCCTTGTCGTAGGTGATGTAACCGAACACGTTGATGTACTCGGCATCGTTGAATTCATCCTTGGCCACGCCAAAGGCCGTGTAGATGCGACCGGTCTTGTTGCTGGAGGCAATCGCCACCACCACTTTGCGCTCGTCCATGTCTTTGGTGCGGTCGTGCACCTGTAGCATGATGTTGTTGGGATCCACCTGTTGCAGAATCTTCATGCGGGCGTGTTTGATGGAGTCGCAGCCATGGATAATCTCCACGCCGCCGAAATAGGAGAGGAACGGATTGGTGCTGTGCAGCTCGGCGCGGCCGTCGAAAGCGAACTGGTCGCTGAAATGGAAGTCTTTCTCTATCGGAATTTTCGCCTCGCCGAAGGTCTCCTTCATGAAATAGATGGTGTCAAAATAGAGGGTCTGCACCCGTTCCTCGGCATCGACATAGTCGTAATAGCCGTTGGCATAGAACTTTGTAGCGCTCTGTACGCGCGTCGTGCAGTTGTAGAGCTCATGGTATTTGTTCTCGCGCCCGGCGATGATGCGCGACTTCTCAAGCACGTCCATGACCGCCTTCTTCCGGATAGTGACATCGCCGTGCAAAGGCGTGATGGCCGCGTCACCCACGTTGATGTAGCGCACGCCGTGGGCGAAGATGATGTTCTTGGCAAAGTCGAACTCGGCATTCACCGCCGTGAATCGGTAATTGGCTTCGGGCAAAACCGCATACAACTCATTCCCAGTACTTTGCATATCAACAAGTTCCTTGATTGGTGTATTGTCGATATCGGTGTTCTTGTACGGGTCGTCCCACTTGAACCGCAGCATGGTGGAGTCAATCGGATCCCATTCGAATTCCGATGACCTGGCCTTCACTTCGTTCTGTACAAAATAGACCTCGGAAGCCTCGCCATTGGCTAAGAAGTGCCCTTTCCGCGTCTTGAAATCGATGTGGGAGTTGTAGTTGTCGGTGGAGAAGGCGACATCCTTGCCGCCGCTGATGTCGTAGATCCGCAGGTCGGCGGTGTCGGCCAACAGCTCATGGTGTTTGAACTGGAACCAGCGCGACGAGATGTCGGCCCGGTTGAACTTGACGAGGCCCGTGCCGAACATTCCGCCCGGGGTAATCACGGAGTTGCCCGTCAACTTGGTCTCGCGGAAAATGTCCATCGGCTTCTGCATCGTATGGATGAACATCTGGTCTTGATAGGGTTCCCAGTGCAGGTAAGCATCTTCCACCCCCGCTGGCGGAAATTCAGAACCCGCCATCTGCTCATCCACCGTATGCGTGTTGGCGGCTCCGTTGGTGGAATCGATGTAGAAGACCAGGCTGTCGGAGAAGGTGTGCGAAGTGATGTAGTCAATATTTCCTTTTCCTCGCAATCCTCTGTTGCTCAAGCTTATACGTCCTTGATAGCCACCTTTGGTACCATACATGGGCAAGCCTGAAGTGTTATGCACAAAACCCAACGAGAAATCTTTTTGAACCTTCAGCGGCTCGGCGATGTCGGGGAAAATGCCGCCAGAGACTAATGCGCCACTGAACTTCATGGAGTCAATCACGAAATTGTCCAAATTGACGATACGGAACTGGTTCACAGCGTAATAGAACTTGTTGCGGTCATACACGCCGCCCAACACGTAGGGTTGGTCATAAAACACTTTGCCGCCCTTGCGTGCCTCGAAGATGGGATAGTCGGGATAGTCGGTGAGGCCGCACTTGTTGCCCGGCATGTCGATGTAAAGCACCCCGGAGAGCTCTTCGATCTGGCTGCGGACACGTTGCAGCTTATAGTCGCCGTACATGTCCATCGGGCCGTTCTTGTCCTCCACATACATGATGAGTGTGTCGATGATGTCCATATCGACGAGAAAGCGGTCGTATTCGAATTTGCAGTTGTGGGTCACGAAATCGAACAGACCGCCGATGACCCGGCCGGAGAAGACCATGTCGCGGTTTTTCTTCACTGTGACCAGCTCGTTCATGGGATAGACGTTGACGATTTGCGGGTCGCTCAGCACGAAGAACTCGCAACCGGTGATTTTCAGGTCGTTGGTCAGCAGGTCCAAGGAGGCGTAGTGCGTTTTGGATTCCAGCTTGATATAGTCGTAGTCTTTCTTTTTTACCTGGTTGTTAAGGTATTGCGAGATCTTGCTGCGGTAGCGGATATGGTTGTTGTTGACATCGTATTCGATGAAGCCGCGGGCGGCGAAGTCGATCATCATCGCCTTGATGTCCAACGGGGGTTTGTTGAACCAGCGGATGACGTCTTCGATGGTGAGGTCTTCATAGCCGGCGCTGTTGAACAGTTGCCAAAGCGTGTAGAGCGGGTTTTGCGTGTTGTATCCGGCAATTTCGTGCATCACGCCTTCCTCGTAATAGTTTTGCGATTCGAAAGTGGCCTTTTGGTCGCTGGTGTTTCCCACAATCGGCTTCAGCTCAATGCGTTTCTCGGTGGTGACCCATTGCAGCGACTCCACATACATGTCCAGCTTGTGGTAGGAGTTGAAGAACGGGGAGCGGCCCACGCCCTGTTTTGGACGAGAGATGAGCAGGCTCTTTTTCTCGTTGTCGTATTTGAAATTGGCGGCAGGGTGATAGATGGAGTCATTTTCGATATAGACGGCCACTTTCGCATCTTCAGAGAGCAGGTTGTTCGGCCGGATGAGGAAGCTGAGCGACTGGGCGGTGATGATGACTTGCCCTTCATTGTAGATTGTCACCTTGGCGAGAGTGTCGCCTTGACCGGTACCGTAAATGGAGGCTCCGCGCATCTCGAAGCCGCCCACATAGTCCACGTCTTTGTAGAGATTCTTCACAGGCAAAGTGGCTTCGTTGCTGATGAAGCGCGGGTAGGTGGCCTTCTCTTCGGAAGTCGGCAGCACGGCCTTCTCCTCCACGCGACCGAGGACGGGTTGCGCGAACAGCCGCGGATAATAGAAAAGGGCGTTGTCGGCCACCACGCGCGGGAAGCGCAGGTCGATGTCGTAGGTCTTCAGCACGGCTTTCACGTTGGACTCCAATCCCGCGCGGTCCCAAGTGACGGTGCCTCCGTTGGCGTTGAACATGAGCTTGTCGGGGTAGTAGCGCCCGTTGACGCCGCTCACGATCAAGCTGTCCTTGGCGGAATACCCCCACAGGTCGATATCCTTGAAGTCGAAATAGGGCTCCTTGTCGAAACCAAGGTGGTCGGCGAAGCCCATGGCCACCCATTTCACATTGTCGCCCTGGTTCAGGATGTTGTCCTGGAAAAAGGCTTCGTAGAGCTTCATCTTGCCCTCGAAGAAGGTGGAACTGTGGTTGATGTGGTAATCCAGGATCTTTTGCCACGTATCGCTTTCACTGGAATATTGGCTTTGCAGAAAGATGCGGTACGTGTGGATAAGGCTCTGAAAATGCGGGATAGGGCGGTGTTTTTTCTTCACCATCTTGTTGGCCTCCTCGATAAATACAGCTTGGTTGCCGGCATCCATCTGAGTGGTCCACATGAGCTCGAATTCTTCCAGAATCTCTTTGGCCTCCTTTTGCCGGTCTTTCGGGACAGAGGCGTAAAACTCCTTCATCTCCTCCACTGTTTTCGCTGGGTCTTTGGAGAAAGATGTAAAACGCTGAGCCTGAGCTAAAAATGTTAGGCACAGCAACATATTGACAAAAAATATCTTCTTCATCGTCACACAGAATAATGGTGCGCAAAGATACAAAAAATGTAGGCTTGAAGCATTAGCTGATTACGCTCCAGTTCGTGTCGCGCTGTATCAGCTTTTCCAACGTTTCGGCTAAACGTTTATGCTCGGGCAAGGCCAGCTCTGGATCCTTTTCGAGGATTTGCTGGGCGTAATTGCGGGTGTAGGCCACCAGCTTTTCGTCTTTGGTGAGGTCGGCGATTTTGAAGTCGAGCATGCCGCTTTGGCGTGTGCCTTGCAGGTCGCCGGGGCCGCGCAGTTGCAAGTCAAAGTTAGCGATCTCGAAGCCGTCGTTGGTCTCCACCATTGCGTTCAGACGCTTGCGGCCCTCCGTGGAGAGCTCGTATTTGGACATGAGGATGCAGTACGACTGGTTGCCGCCTCTGCCTACGCGCCCCCGCAATTGATGCAGCTGCGACAATCCGAACCGCTCGGCGTTTTCGATCACCATCACGGTGGCGTTCGGCACGTCGATACCCACCTCAATTACCGTGGTGGAGAGCAGAATCTGGATTTCGTTCTTCTTGAAATGGGTCATGATGTAGTCCTTTTCCTCAGCTTTCATCTTGCCGTGCACCACCCCGATGCTGTAGGTCGGAGGTGGGAAGCTTCGCTCGATGGCCTCATAGCCCGCCTGCAAGTCCAGCAGGTCTAAGGCTTCCGATTCTTGGATCAACGGATAGACTACATACACTTGGCGGCCTGCTGCGATTTGCTGTTTCATGAAACCGAACAGTTTTAGACGGTCTTTTTCGTAAAAATGCTGAGTGACAATGGGTTTTCGTCCGGCCGGAAGCTCGTCAATCACAGAGACGTCGAGGTCACCGTAGAGAGTCATGGCGAGGGTGCGCGGGATAGGGGTGGCGGTCATCACCAGGATGTGCGGCGGGATGCTGCCGCTCTTGCGCCACAACTTTGCGCGCTGCTCCACACCAAAACGATGTTGCTCGTCGATTACCACGATGCCCAAATTGCGGAACACCACGTTGTCTTCGATGAGCGCGTGTGTGCCGATGAGGATGTGCACCTGACCGTTCTGAAGATCGGTAAGCAGCTGTTTCCGCTTGGCTGTCTTAGTGGAACCAGACAGGAATTCGACCTGTAACCCCAAGGGCTCCAACTGTTTGCTTATTTTTTCGTAATGTTGGGAGGCTAAGATTTCCGTTGGGGCCATCAGACAGGCTTGGTAGCCGTTGTCGATGGCTAACAGCATGCTGAACAGCGCGATGATGGTTTTTCCGCTGCCTACGTCGCCTTGCAGCAGACGGTTCATCTGGTGGCCGCTGCCCACGTCGCCGCGAATTTCCCGTAGTACCCGCTTCTGGGCATTGGTCAAGTCGAACGGCAGGCATTCCTTATAGAAAGTGTTGAAATAATGCCCCACCTGTTTGAACGGGTATCCTTGGAATCGGTTGGTGTTTATCAGCTTGAGTTTGAGGAGCTTGAGTTGCGTGAAGAAGAGCTCGTCGAATTTCAGGCGCAGGGTGGCTTGGGAAAGCTTCTGGTTGTCTTCGGGGTAGTGGATGTTGACGAGGGCGTCGCGAAGTGACATCAGATGCAGCTCTTTCACCATTTCATGAGGCATCGTTTCGGGAATGATGTCCTTGACTTGGGCCAGCAGATTGGCGGTCAGCTTGGCCACTGCCTTGGAGTCCAACGATTTCTTCTTGGCGGTTTCGGAGGTGTTGTAAAGGGGCTGAAACCGCAGTGAAACGGGGGAGTTTTGCTGTTGGACAGGGTCGATGAGCTCTGGGTGGGTGATGTTCCATCGTCCGTTGAAAAGCGTCGGTTTGCCGAAAATGACGAATTCTGTGCGCGACTTCAGCACGTCTTGCACCCAGCGGATGCCGTTGAACCACACTAAGTCGATGGAGCCGGTCTCGTCTGTGAAGACTGCCGTCAGCCGCTGTCCGCGCATCTGTCCCACAATGCGGGCATTGCGGATGGCACCGCGCAGCAGAATGTACCCGCCGTCATTGACGATGTCGCTGACGTGATAGACGTGTGACTTGTCGATGTGCCGGTAAGGGAAGTAATAAAGTAAGTCGTTGAAATTTTGGATGCCGAATTCCTTTCGGAGCACAGCGCCGCGCTTTTCGCCCACCCCTTTCAAAAATTCGATGGGGGTCTGCAGTAGGTCGGTAGTTGCGTTGTTCATTTTTTGTTTTGCGGTTTGAGGTGAAAAAATCGTTCTTGAGTTCTTCTCAGGGGCGAGAGCTTGGAGGTCACAGTTCCATCAGGCATTGGCGAATAATCCGGCAACTGTCGTCAATCTCGTCATCCGAAATTGTCAGGGGTGGAGAGATGCGGAAGGCGGTGTCGCAGAAGAGGAACCAGTCGCTCATGATGCCGTGTTCCTTGAAAAGGGCCATGATTTTGAACAGTTTTTCGGATGTGCCGAGCTCGACGGCCATGAGAAGGCCGCTGCGGCGGATTTCCAGCACATGCGGGGCGTCTTGCAAGGCATTCTCGTAGCGCATTCCTTTTTCTTCCGCTTTTTCAACAAGTTTGTTGTCAAGGATATAGTTGAGGGCGGCGAGTCCGGCGGCACAGCATACGGGGTGTCCTCCGAAAGTGGTGATGTGGCCTAAGACGGGGTTGCATTGCAGGGAATCCATCACGGTTTTGGAAGCGATGAACGCGCCGAGGGGCATCCCGCCGCCGAAGGCCTTGGCCAGGCAGACGATGTCAGGCGTAACTCCGTATTTCTGCATGGCGAACAGGCTCCCGGTGCGTCCCATGCCTGTCTGTATCTCGTCGAATATCAGCAGCGCACCAGTCTTGTCGCAGCGTTTGCGGAGAGCCTGCAGGTAGCCGTCGGCGGGCAGCCTTACGCCTCCTTCCCCCTGCACGGGTTCCACCAGCACGCATGCCGTCTCTTCATCAATCTTTTCCAGGTCGCCGAAGTTGTTGAACCACAGGTATTCCACATTGGGAAGCAGTGGCTGGAACGGGGCTTTCCACGTGTCGCCTTCGGGGGAGGCCATCATGCTGAGCGAGCCGTGGTTGGAGCCGTGGTAGGCGCAGTGCATCGACATCATCTTGTGCCGTCCAGTGTGCCGTTTCGCCAGTTTCAGCGCACCTTCCACCGCCTCGCTGCCCGAGTTCACGAAATAGACACTGTCGAGAGGGTGGGGGAGAAGTTCAGCAATCTGGCGGGCGTACTGCACTTGCGGCCGCTCCACCATTTCGCCATAGACCATGATGTGCATGTAGTCGGCGGCCTGTTGCTGCACGGCGGCCACCACGGCCGGGTTGGCGTGCCCGACATTGTTCACCGAAACGCCCGACACAAGGTCGTAGTAGCGCTTGCCTTCCGGCGTATAAAAGAAGACTCCTTCCGCCCGCGCCACTTCCAACAGGAGCGGCTCCGGCGAAGTCTGTCCTACATGTTCCAGAAACTGTTGTCTTAATGTTTTCATCTTGTTCAAATTTTGCGCAAAAATACGTTTTTTTTCCGAACTGAAAAAAACGTACTTTTGCACCTCTTTTGGATTGTAGATATAAATTGTTGAATATGAAGAAAATTACCTTATTGTTCAGCATCTTTTCTGTGATGCTTTTGGCTCCGGTGTTCGGGCAGACCATTGATTTCACGAAACGCTATGTCATCGAAAACATCTATGGAATTGCATGGCGGCCCGGCGCAGACCAGTATTCCTACATCGACGATGACCAGAATATCAAGCTGGTGAACCCGAAAAATGGCAAGGAGACGGTCTTTCTCGCTTCCGCGTCGCAAAAGGCGCATGAAATTTCAAGTGTTTATGGCTACGAGTGGCTCGATGCCAACACCCTCTACTTCCCCCGCGACCACAAAACGGTCAGCGTGCTGGACGGCAAAATCACCACTACCGCTTTCGACAAAGTGGATTGGGATGATGTCATTGACCAGGACGTCAAACATCAGGTGTTCGTTATCAAGAACGACAAAGGCGTGTTTGTGGAGAGCGCGGTGAACGGCTTCAAGCCCGTACTGCTCTGTCCCGACACAGGCAGGAACATTGTCTTTGGCGAGTCGGTGCACCGCAGCGAATGGGGCATTAACGAAGGTCAGTACATCTCCCCGAACGGCAACTTCATCGCCTTCTACCGCATGGACGAGAGCATGGTGGAGGATTATCCGCTCGTGAACACCGGCACGCCCATCGCCACGGTCGAGAACATCAAATACCCGATGGCCGGCCGTACCTCCCATGTGGTGACCCTTGGCATTTTTGATGTGGCACAGTCCGCGCATAAGGGTAGCCCTGTGTATCACTACATTCAAACCGACAAAGCCGATGGTGAGTTTTTGATCAATGTCACTTTCTCACCTGACGAAAAATACATCTACATTTCGCATCTCAACCGCGAGCAGAACCACTCAAAACTGATCCGTTACGACCTGCAGACCGGAAAGAAACTGGCCACGTTGATTGAAGAAAAGGACAATCGTTACGTGGAACCCACCCGTCGCATGATCTTCATGAAAAACGGTGATTTCCTCTGGTTCAGCGACCGCGATGGCTGGAAACAACTGTTTCGATATTCTTCAGACGGAAAGCTTGTAAAGAAAGTGGTTGATGGAAAATTCGACATTAGTGAATTCTATGGCATGGACAAGGACGAAAAAAACGTTTACTTCACGGCGTCGCTCGAAAAACCGGTGAACCAATATGTCTGTAAAGTGAATGTGGAAAAAGGTACGCTTACTTGTTTGGCTCATGCTGATGGCGTCCATCGTCCCGTTTTCAGCGAATCGAAAAACTATTTCATCGACTATTTCAGCAACCCGACCACGCCGCGCGTAATTTCATTGTTGGATAATAAAGGTAAGACAATCAAGACGTTACTTACCGCGAAAAGTCCTTTTGGCGTGATGAAGTTGGGCGATACTAAAATCTTCCCCATTGTGAACAAAGAGGGCGATTCGCTCTGGTGCCGTATGATTACGCCTCCGAATATGGACAAGAGCAAGAAATACCCTGTCTTCCTGTACGTTTATGGTGGTCCGCACTCGCAGCTGGTGACCAACCAATACCTTTCCGGCGGTCTGTTCCTCGAATTTATGGCACAACAAGGCTACATTGTCTTCACGTTGGATAACCGTGGAACGCAGAACCGTGGCGCGGAGTTTGAAAAATGCATCCACCGCAACCTTGGTGTGCGAGAAGTGGAAGACCAAATGTGTGGTGTGGAGTACTTGAAATCACTGCCGTATGTGGATGCCGACCGCATTGGCCTGGACGGATGGAGCTATGGCGGATTCATGGTGCTGTCGTTAATCACCTCTCATCCCGAGACTTTCAAGGCGGCTTCGTGCGGCGGTCCAGTGGTCAACTGGGAGTGGTACGAGGTGATGTACGGCGAACGTTACATGGACACCCCGCAAGAGAATCCTTCTGGCTACGAGAACGCCAACATTATCCCGAAGATCAAGAACGTGAAATGCCCGTTGTTGGTAATGCATGGTGCACAGGACCACACGGTGGTACAGCAACATACGCTGGAACTGCTGCGTCAGGCGGTCAGCGATGACGTGGAGCTGGAGTACTTTGTCTATACCGTTCACGACCACAACGTAATCGGGCCGGAGCGCAGACATTTGTACAATAAGCTGTTACGTTTTCATAATCAGAACACGAAGGGCGAATGAAACGGCTTTTCATCGCCACGCCGATAATCACGTTTTCGTCGGAAATTCAGCAATCTGTTGCAGATCTGCGGTTCAGGTTGCGTCATGATGACATTGTATGGGTGAGGCCGGAACTCTGCCACCTCACCCTTCGTTTTTTGGGGGCAACGCCGCCGCAATGGATTCCGGAAATTAAAAAGACCATTGTGGATTCTTATGCGGATTCAGAACCTGTAACGTTGACTATCAATAAGATTGGTGTCTTCGGTAGTCGTTATCATCCGGAAGTTTTGTGGTTGGGCTTCGGCGACTTCTCTCCTTTCAAAGCTCTTTTCGAAAAAATAGAGCCAAAGCTACAAGCTATCGGATTTGCCCCTAACTACGGTAATTTTGTCCCGCATATTACGTTGGGCCGCATCAAGCGTTTGCATGACAAGCACAAGTTTTGGGACAGCGTGGAACAATTCCCGAAAGATTTTTCGCAGAAATTGGAAATTGTGACGTTGAACCTCTATCAGAGTTTTCTCCACAAAGACGGTCCGGAATACAAAATCCTTTCTTCCTTTAACCTCTGATTCTTAGCCCTTCCTCGTAGGTTTCTCCCGTGCAGACCACCAGGTCGGCGCGTTTGCATTTTTCCTCTTGCGGCATTTGACGAGCCATGCGCTGCCGAATTTCCGTTTCGGAGAGGTTGGGATTTCGCTCGCGTATCCGTTTGATTCGAAGTGCTTCGGGGGCGTCCGCCACGATTATTTTGTCGAATAATGGTGCCAAGTTGTATTCGAATAGAATGGCGGACTCCATAATGACGGCGAAGGTGTTTTGTTCTTCCGCCCAGCATTTGAAGTCGCGCATCACGTAGGGGTGTACGAAGTGACTTAATTTTTGTAAAAACGCTGCCTTTTCAAATGATTTCGAGAGTGCCGGCATTTTCAGGCTGCCATCGGGATTCCAGAGATCGTTTTCGGGGAACTCTTTTCGCATTTCCGTCAGGAATTGTGGATTTTGGTAGAGTTTCTTGGCCTCATCGTCTGCATAATATACAGGGATTCCCATATCGCGAAAATGCTTGGAAAGATATGTCTTTCCAGTCCCAATGCCGCCGGTCAGTCCGATTTTAACCATTTTTAACGCAGATAGAAGGTGATGACTTCAGGGGAGGATACGGCAACTAACTCGGGGCCGAAATTGTTTTTAGCCAAAAAGTCGCACATTTCCTTGTTGGTGAACGTATAGACGGTCACCTTGTTTTTCGGTTTGATGAGGTCGTTGATGGATACGGGCACCACTTTTTCTTTTTCAGAGTAGGGTTTCATCAGGTAACGTAACCCTTTCTGGTTGAAAGTGAGGGTTAGCACCGTGTCGGAGGCGGTCACGGACTTGCGGCCTTCGGGTAGGTTTTCGCAAACCAGCTTGTAGTCGTATGTCATTTTGTAGTCTTTCGACAATGTGACCAAAATCCAGCAGGCAAAGGAAATCAGTAGGCATACCATAAAGGCCAGTGAAGGGAGTTTCACTGGCAACCGAGACTTGTTTTCAGCCATTTTTATTCGTTTTCGTCCTTTTTCTCTTCGATTTTCTCCTCCTTTTTGGTGTCGTTCTTGGAGCTCAGGTCGGCCTCGTTGAAGGAGATAGCGGCTTTGTCAACCTCGATGCGGACATCGCGGGAGATTTCAATGGTGAACGTGCGGTCCTTGATGTCCACGATTTTGCCATGGATGCCGCCGATGGTGACCACTTTGTCGCCTCTTTGCAGGCTGTTTCGTGCCTCTTCGATCTTCTTTTGTTTCTTCTGTTGCGGGCGAATCATGAAGAAGTAGAAGATGAGAATCATCAGGAGGAGGAAAATGAGCATGGAGGAACCGCCACCCATGCCGGATGCGGGGGCTGCGGATTCAGCTTGAAGCAAAGGTAAAAAAATGTTCAGCATAACTATAAGAATTTGATTTTTAATTGTTTATTTGTTTGAAGAAACGTTGGCTGTGATTAAAAGGATGGTCTCGGCAGGATAGGTGTTCGCGCCTACGAGGATGCGTTTCTGCACTTTCCCTTTTTGTCCTTTCGAATCGAAAGTCACGGTGATTTCGCCGCTTTCACCCGGACGTATGGGTGCTTTTGGCGGTTGCGAGGTGGTGCACCCGCAAGTGGCTTCTGATGAGTAGATGATCAGGTTCGACTTGCCGGTGTTTTTGAACTTGAAGTTGTAGGTCAGGCGTTCGCCCTCTACCACATCTCCGAAATCGTATGTTTTGGTCTCAAAGCTGATAACGGGCATCTTTTTCGCGTCTTTGGCTGACAATCCATCCGCTGTTTGTGGAATATGGACGTCTTTGACCGAAAATTCACCTTCGTTGGCCGTTTTCTGGTGGCAAGAGGCCAGTACAAACGCCCCTGCTACCAGTAATATGCGAACTAAATTCTTCATAATAAACCTCTAAACTAATCTACTAAACTACTAAACTACTAAACCACTAATCTACTAATCTACTAAACCACTAAACTACTAAACTAATTCTGGAAAAGTCCCCGTCCCGTCTTTACAATACGTCCGCTGTCACGTAAATCCACGATGAGTCGGTCAAGGATACCGTTGATGAACACCTTGCTTTTGTCGGAGCTATACCATTTGGCAATCTCGATGTATTCGTTCAAGGTGACTTTGATGGGAATGGAGGGGAATTCCAGCAATTCGCAGAGAGCCATCTGCATGAGCAGCATGTCCATTTGAATGACACGGTCGCGTTCCCAGTTTTGAAGCTTCTCCTCGATCATCCGGGTGTATTCTGCGGAATGTTCCAGCGTCTTGCGGAAAAGTTCGCGGCAGAATTGCTCGTCGTCGCTGTTCTTGAACAGTGAGTCGATGCGGCAGTCATCGCCTTTCGATTCCTTGAATTCCTTCACGTTTTGATAGAACATCAGCATCGCGTCGTTGTAATCGTCAATCCAATGGGTGTTTTTCTCGCCTAAGAACCAATGCAGCAGGTCGTTTTCGGCAAACACCTTTTCTATGATGTTCAACACGATTTGCTTGTCTTCTGCGTAATTGTTCTCGCGTGTCGTCATATAGACTTCATATTCCGGGAGTTGTTCGATTTCTCGGAACAGTTTTGCAATCAAGTCTTTCTCGTCCTCCCATGTGATGTGGTGCTTGGGCCAAAGGATTTTCAGGGTCTGGTTGTTCTCAATCTGCCGGATTACGAGGTTGTTCACGAACTTGGTGTTCGGGTTCAGGTCTTCTTCCGTCGGGTTGTATTTCTCCTTCAGCCCCTCCATCTTTTTCATGCGGTAAAAGGCGATTTCGGGCAGCAGGGCAAAGAGCCAGAGAAAGAGTTCGTAGTTTCCCTTGACTGCCTTTATGAGGTCCGCCTCATAAAGGCGCACTTCCGCCTTTGGATTGGCGTTATAGGCATATAGCGCCTGCATGGTCTTGATTCGCAAATAATGGCGACTTACCATATTAACTAATTGGGTTTAAAGTGGTTAAATTTCTATCTCAACGTGAAGAAACTTTCGCCGAGGAACTGGTCGTCGGTGTAGAGTTGCACACTGTATTGTCCTTTGATGGCCTTGTCGTCAGACATCAAATCCCAGTTCAGGGTGATGTTCTCCGCCTTGTTGTTGTAGTTGACCACCGTTTTGCAGGAGTACTGCAGCCGTTGTCCGTTGTGGACGAAGGAATAGGTGTCGCCGGAGCCCATGGTGAGCACCTTTCCCGTTTCGGGGATGGCGATGCGGCAGTAGATGTTCACGGGGCCGGGCTCGATCAGGGAGTTTTCGCCCAGCATCAGGGTTGTCTTGATACGTTTCACCTTGTTGGCTTTCTCGGTTGGCTCTTCGGTGCCCTTGTTGCGCACCAGGTAGCCGCCGCTCTTGATGTTGTAGGCCTTGAACGTGGCGGCGTTGCTGATTTTCTGTTCCAGGTCTTCGTTGGACTTCTGGATGGTGCGTGTCACTTCACGCTCCTGTTCCAGCGTGGCCTTCACTTGCAGGTTTTCCTCCTTCAGGGCCTTGTTCTCTTGGTAGAGCTGGTCCATTTCCTTCACATATTCCTGTGAAATGTTCTGCAGACGGGCCAGTTGCTTCTTGATGCGGTTGTAGTCGGCTTGGGAGTTGATGAGTTTCTCGATTTCCTCCGCGCTGGCCATGATGATGCTGTCCTTCTCGCTCAGTTGGTCGGAAAGTTCGCCGTATTGCGCTTTGATGCGGTTGTGCTCCGCCAGCAGGGAGTCCAGTTCGCTCTGAAGCTCCGTGTTCTTGTTCTCCACCGCCGTGTAAGCCTTGTTCATGGTCGGTTTGGCGAAAAAGGCGAGGTAAATCGTGCTGCATAGGAATAATCCTGCTAATGCACCCAGGATAATCACCCATTTCTTCAAGGGGTTTTCTTGTTTGGCATTTTGATTCTGCCCTGAATAGTTCATTGAACTCGTGGTTTCCATATTTGCTGTTTTTTATTTTTCGAATCGGGATAACGACTTTTTCTCCTAAAAATTTTATCGTCGCGTTATTTTAATTAAAGTTGGAGCCTCAACTCCTTTGGCAGATAGAACGTGTTGGTCTTGTCCATATACACAATCACGGAATTCAAGTCAACACGTTTGTTGTTCACTGTCACATAGTTGGCATAGCTGTCGGCGACCAGGGTGTTTCGTTTGTTCTTGACTGTCAGCCGCCGGTTGTATTTGTCGATGCTGTCGATGCGGATGTCGTAGCCGTCGAATACCTTGTGGTGATCGGCGTAGATGTCCTCGGTCAGTTGGTCCATCTGGTTGGTCAGCCCCATTTGGCGACAGATGTAGTTGTAGATGTCGATGTTGGTCGGAACGCCTGTGAGAATGTCGTTTTGTGGGTGGTACATGGCCAGGAAGACGTTTTCGATGGTGTGCCCGAAGGTTGTGAAGCCGAAGTAGGTGCGGTTGTACAGCACTTGACTGAGCATTTTGCATAAGGAGAGGTTGTTTTTTCGGTTCTCTTTCGGCATGGAGGATTTGTCGTAGTCGCTTGCAGTGGAGAGATAGGTGATTTCAGCCGGTTGCGGAGTGAAACCGAAATAGGTCTCAAAGAGTTGTGGCCATTCGGTGGTGTCGGCCTTTTTGAGTTTCTCGCCCATGGTCCAGTTCGACAGTTTGTAGTTGTCGATGGGGCTCATGAGCTGTTTCAGCGAGAGTTTGTCGTATCCGTCGTGGACGGCCTTGGCATTGCCGATGGTGACGGCACCGGTGCCGTGGTCGGGCACAATCACGATGGCGGTTTCGCCGTTCTCCTTGGCGAAGCGGAACGCCTCGGCGCAGGCCTTGTCGAATTCCAGGAACTCGATCAGGGCGTTTTTCGCGTCATTGTCGTGGGCGGCCCAGTCCACCTTGCTGCCTTCCACCATGAGGAAGAAGCCGTTGGGGTTCTGGGAGAGCAGGCTGATGGCTTTGCGGGTCATTTCTGACAGCGAGGGTGTCTCCTTCGGGTCTGACTCCAGCCAGTAGGGCATGGAGGATTCACCGAACAATGCCCAGACAGGGGCTTTTGTACAATTTCTAAAACCTTGAATATCATTAAGATATATGCTATATCCTTCTCTTTTCAAGTCTTCTTGGTAGTTGTCTTTCAAATAGTTGACACCGCCGCCCATCACCACGTCAAGATGGTTGTGGACCATTTGCGGGATGATGACGCTGTAGCGGCTGCGCTTGTAGGTGTGGGCGGAGCAGTCGGCGGGCGTGGCGTGCGGGAACTCGCAGGTGAACACCAGTCCGGTGGATTTGTGTTGCAGGATTTTGGCGGCTTCCAGCACGGTGGATAGCGGTTGGTAGGCGCGTGCGGCATCCACGGGCACCAGGTCGTGGTCGGTGGCTACGGGGTAGGTGGAGATGAACCCCGATTGCGAGGGCATTCCCGAAACGTAGCAGGAGGTCGTTGGCGCGGAGTCCCCGATGGGCGCATCCGACGAGTGCGTGCGCACCAGTCCGCAGATATAGGGGTCGATGCTGAGGGTGGTTTGGGTGGAGTCGAGATAGGTCTGGTACCAGCGTGCGGCGGACAGCAGGCTCGTGGAGGTGCCATCCGTGATCAGCAATATCACGTTTTTGATGGGCTTAGGTTGTGCTGCTGTGCATAAGACACTGATAGTTAATGTGATATAAAGAACGAAACGTTTCATTTTTTTTCTCATTTTAAAACGCGCAAAGGTACATAAAATATGAATACCTGCGAAACAGATTTTTCGCAGGTAAGTGATGCTTGCGGGGATTGCCTTTATGGTATGAGGGGGCGGGCTTGGGGATGCTGTTGCCCCCTATTGTTTTCGCAACGTGACGGCGGCGACGGCGGCGATGCCTTCGCCCGCACCGGTGAAGCCCATCTTCTCGTTGGTCTTGGCCTTTACGGCGATATTTTCGGGATTCGTTTGCAGTAATTCCGATAGTTTTGTCACCATGTCATCAATGTAGGGTTTCATTTTGGGTTTTTCCAAGACAAGGGTGCAGTCCAAATTGTTGACTTGCCACCCTCGGGAGGTCATCAGTTCCATCACTTTGGTCAGCAGAACGGTGCTGTCCGCATTTTTCCAGGTGCTGTCGGTGTCGGGGAACCAGGTGCCGATGTCTTTGAGGCCGGCGGCGCCGAGAAGTGCGTCGCAGACGGCATGGATAAGCACATCGCCGTCGGAATGGGCGGCCAATCCCAGTTCGTAGGGTATAGCAATGCCCCCGATGACCAATGGTCTGTCGGGGGCAAATCTATGGGAGTCGTAGCCGAAGCCTACTCTGAAGTCAACCATATTATATTGTCGCTTAGTTCAGTCGTCCTTGCTGCTTGATTTCGTTCTTGTTGGCAGAGACGAAGTCGAAATTCAGCGTGAAGCGCAGGGTGTTGGCCAGCGGGTGGTATTGTTTGGTGGCGACCAGATAGGAGACATCGATGCCGAAGATGCTGTATTTGATACCGGCGCCGAGGGAGAGGAACTGGCGGTTGCCTTTGTACTGGCTTTCGTGGAAATAGCCGAGGCGCACGAAGAAGAGGTTGCGGTAGCT
Source organism: Bacteroidales bacterium (assembly GCA_017527945.1). Next base: position 41,568 of record JAFXPL010000168.1, read on the forward strand.
GTATTCGGCACCGAGGGCCCACATCACCTCCTGCATCTCCTCCTTGAAACCGCCGGGGGCGTCGTAGAAGGACTGGATCATGCCTTGGGGCACGGAAACATCGGGGTTCATACCGTAGGCGATAATCGGGTCGCCGGCGGCATTATACTCGATGCGTCCGGAGCTGTCTGTTTGGTAAACCGGGTTGGTCGGCACCAGCAGTTTGTTGATTTCACCGTTGATGGCCAGCTTGTTGTAGCTGTCGAAGTCCATTTCATAGCCGATACCTAACTTGAGGTTGGTGGGCAGGAAGTCGCGGCGCAGCGTTCCGGAAGAGTAGGACATTTTGTTGCCCATGTTGGAAATGCACAAACCGGCGCGCAACGTGCTGTTGTTCATGCCCTTCACATCGAAATCCTGTTCGTAGAAGAGGGAGAGGTCGGCAGCGCCGGCCAGACCGGCTTTGGTCTCCTCGCCGGCCACGAACTGGCCAGCCGTCAGGTTGGAATAGATGAAGCGCGGGGTAATGGCGATGGACAGCTGGTCGATCAGTTTGCGGGAGTAGGTGAAGTCGATGGCAAATTCGTTGGGATTCTGGTTGCTGATGAATTCACCGTATTCATCCATAAAGGCGATGTCGCCCAAGGAGAAATAGCGCAGGGAGGCGGCAATGGCATCCATGTCCGTGATGCGCCAATAACCCGTAAGATAGGCCAAGTTAATATCGTTTACCAAATGTTTCAGCCAGGGGCTATAGGAAATGCTGAAGCCGAATTTGTTCTCATTGAAGACATATTTGGCGGGGTTGTAGCTTTGGGAGTTGACATCGGCGGAGGTGGCGCATCCAATGTCACCCATGGCACCTGCACGGCTGTCAGGGGCGATGGAGAGGAACGGCACAGCCGTGGTAATGGCATTCAAAGTTTGCCCGAGCGGGTTGACGCCATTGCTTTGGCCACTATTCTGTGCTCGTAGTTGTGTCGTAAAAAAAAGAAGGATGATAGAAACTAAAGCGATTGTTTTTCTCATAAGTAGCTTATCGTTTTTGATTGTTATTAAATTCTCTAAATATCTTTTCAAAAAAATATCAGCTTTAACGATGATCAAAGGTTTTTATTATGTGGTATGAAAAAAAATTTTTTTCTAATTGATTTTAAACAAGTGTTTGATTTACTTGATTTTACTAATTTTCTCCCATTCTTCATCAGGTAATTTGGCTCCCACATATTCAATAAGTCTTGCCGAAAGGTAGGATGCTATGTCGCCGGAGCGCTGGGCGTTGTAGCCGTTCACAAGGCCGTAGAGGAAGCCGGAGGCATAGATGTCGCCGGCGCCGGTGGTGTCGATGCGTCGCGCGTCAACGGGGGCGATGACGGTGACTTCCCCGTTCATTTTGACCAAGGAACCGTCTTTCCCGATTTTCACGATGGCAACGGGACAATATTCGGAGAGTGCGTGCAGCGCATCCGTACCTTCCTTGCCGGTAAAGGCTTTGGCCTCTTCCTCATTGGCGAAAATGATGTCCACATAGTCGTGAAGCAGCATTTTCACGAAGTCCAGGTTGGATTCGATGAGGTTGTAGCTGGCCATGTCCATGGAAATTTGCAGTCCATGCGCTTTCGCCGCCTTACACACCGACAGGATGAGGTCATGGTTAAAGATAAGGTATCCTTCAATATGTATTATATCGTAGTTCCCAAACAGCTGCGTGTCGATTTGGTCGGGCTGCATGGTGGCGGCGGCACCGAGGTAGGTAGCGAAGGTGCGTTCGGCGTTCGGGGAGATGAAGGTGATGGCGACGCCGGTGTCTTCATCCGTGTTGATGAGGTGCGGAATCACGCCGAAGCGTTCGCACTCTTGGCGGAAAAGCCGTCCGAGGTCGTCGTTGCCCACTTTCCCGATGTAGCCGGAGGCGGCACCGAGGCGTGCGAGTCCGTGCATGGTGTTGGAAGTGGATCCGCCGGTGGCCATGGCCTGGGGCATTCCGGCGATGATTTCGAGGATTTCGCGTTTGCGCTGGGCATCAATCATCTCCATGCCCCCCTTGAGCAAATCCAAACGGTTGAGAATCTCGTCGTTGTCGATGTGCACCAATATGTCAACCAAGGCATTGCCGATTCCGAGTATCTTCTTCATATAGTGACTTTTATCAATGTTTGTCCATTTATAAAAATAGGGCGGCAAAGATAGAATTTTTCCGTGAATGAAGAAATATTTTATCTTTGCCGTTTCAAAATCTTGTTGCTATGAGAAAGTTTTTTTTTCTGATGTTGTTATGCGGACTGCTGTGGAATCTTTCCGCGCAAAACACCCAGACCATCTTCTCCCCTAACCAGAAGCTGAAGCTGAAAGTGGACCTCAGTGGCGAGATTATCCGTTATTCCATCTTCTGTGAAAACGGGGAATTCTTAAAGCCGTCAAGCATCGGGATGGAACTGGATAACGGCAAGGTGCTGGGGCGTGAGCCCATCCGCTCCCTGCGCAAAGGCGGCCGCCGGAGCGTAGAACGTATGGTGGCCTCCCCGCTGTACCGCAAGGACTCCATCCACGAACAGTATAACGAACTGTATCTACAGTACAAAGCAGGCTATAGCGTCGTGTTCCGCGTGTACAACTCTGGAGTGGCCTACCGCTTCGAGACTGCCTTCAAGGATTCCATCACGATTGCGCGCGAAATCGCGGAGTTCAATTTCTCCGATGGTTATCCCGAGATGAGTGCGGGCAGATTCATCGGAACAGATGCAATAATACCTTACGTGAATGCCAAACCCGTCACTGACGGCGACTTTTCTCCACAATACAGCACATCGTTCGAAAACACTTACACTCAAATCCCGCTCAAGGAGATGGATGACGGTCGCCTCGCTTTCCTGCCACTGCTGGTGGCACAGGACTACTTCCCGGGCGATTTCGGGAAAAATTACAAGTCGCGCCTTGCCGTCATCACCGAGGCCGACCTGCACGACTACCCCGGCATGTACCTCAAGCATACGGAAGGCAACTCGATGACCGGCTATTTCGCGCCGCTGCCGAAGAGGTGGGAACAGGGCGGGCACAACAACCTGCAGTATGTGGTGAAGGAACGCCACGACTATATCGCCAAGACCGCCGGCACGCGGACGTTCCCGTGGCGCGTCATCGCCATCACTACGGAAGACAAGGATTTGGTGGATAACGACCTCGTCTATCTGCTCTCCGAACCTTCGAAAGTGGCTGACATCTCGTGGATTAAACCCGGCAAGGTGGCATGGGACTGGTGGAACAACTGGAACATCTGGGGCGTGGATTTCAAGGCGGGCATCAACAATGAAACCTACAAATACTACATTGACTTTGCCGCCGACAAGGGTATAGAATACGTGATTTTGGATGAGGGCTGGGCCGTGAACGGCGAGGCAGACCTTTTCCAGGTGATTCCCGAAATCGACCTGCCAATGTTGGTAAAATACGCTGAAAATAAGGGAGTTGGCATCGTGCTGTGGGCGGGTTACGCCGCCATGGACCAGGAGATGGAGCGCGTCTGCCAACACTATTCCGACATGGGCGTGAAGGGCTTCAAGGTCGATTTCATGGACCGCGATGACCAGATTGTAGTCAATTTCTACGAGCGGATGGCTGCTATGGCCGCCAAATACCACCTCTTCATCGACTTCCACGGCGCGTACAAGCCCACGGGACTGAGCCGCACCTATCCCAACGTGCTCAACTACGAGGGCGTGTTCGGGTTGGAGCAGTGCAAATGGGTTGACAGCAAGACCGATATGGTAAAGTACGAGGTCACGATTCCCTTCATCCGGATGCTCGCCGGTCCGATGGACTTCACGCAGGGCGCGATGCGCAACGGTGCCTACTGGTGCTATTTCCCGAGCTGGAACGAACCGATGAGTCAAGGCACACGCTGCCGTCAATTGGCTGAGTACATGGTCTTTGACGCGCCTTTCGCCATGCTCTGCGACGCACCCACGGCCTACATGCAGGAACCCGAATGCACCGAGTTCATCGCCAAGGTGCCCACTGTTTGGGACGAGACACGTGTTTTGGACGGCAAAGTCGGGGAGTTTGTGGTCACGGCCAAGCGCAAGGGCGACACCTGGTACATCGGCGCCATCACCGACTGGAACGCCCGCACCGTCGAACTCGACCTCAAAGCCTTAGGCATCACCTCCGGCACCGTGACGATGTTCGTCGATGGTCCCAACGCTCACCGCAAAGGCATTGACTACCAGAAGAAAACGGTGGCTGTTCCCGCTGACGGGAAGCTGAAAGTGGAGTTGGCTCCGGGCGGGGGCGCGGCGATAGAGATTCGCTAAACGACCAACAAGACGATGCGAAACGATGCCGATAACGAAGTGGAAGGGCATGTCCTGCTGCGCAACAAGCCGGATCCCGGCGGAGCGGTAGCGCACGGCGCGATGCTGTTCCTCATTTCCATATTTTTCATTCCCCTCACCGTTTCACTGTGGGAGGGCGACATTGTTGTTGCTATCGGCTGGGAGGACCTATTCATTTTGGTTATGTTCCAACTGCTGCCCGGATGGCTGCTGGTTCTGCTGGTCTCCGCCCTTCACTGGGACCTATTCGGCGGCGAAACTGTTTACTATTCGCCATCTGCCATCTACATCCAACAAAAAAGGCTGTTCCGGAGGGAACTTGTCATCCCGTGGGACTTCATGATGGAGATAAAGCCCTACTCGGAATCGCCCTTGCTGTTTGCAATCCCCACCCATAACCCGACCATCTGCGCGACATACCGGACATCATCGGGCAAAACCAAAACCATCCGTTTCGGGTTCAACCTCAACAACAAACAGCAGACTTTTGTGGTAGAACGCATCCGCGAGCTGTTGGTGGAGAATTTTGCGTGAAATCTGATTACGTATTTTTCTCGAAAAGAGTGTCCTTGGTTATCGAGGGTTGGAGTTTGAGAGAATACAATGTTTCTTTACTTGGGCTCGCCGTTTGTCGTAAGCACTTCTTTCGCTTTCAAAATCACCGGATCGGTCTTGTTGATGACGGGATAGAACGCCTCGTCACCGTAAAGGTTGCGACCTATCAGGGCTTTAAGCCATGTTTTCAGCTCCTTGGAAGCGTTTGCCGACATTGCCGAAACCTTTTTCTTGTTGTTTTTCTCATAATAGCCGACGAGTTGCTGGAGCATCTGGTCGGTTATTGCCATGCTTGCGACGTACGATTTGGCATTGGTGTACTGCCTTTGAAGTGCCGACTTGTGCTCGTTGGCGTAGTGGAAAGCGAACTGGATGAGGGCTGACGAATTTGCGATGTCATAGTACGCGTTCAAGTCGTCACCGCGATCGATGGGCACGAAGTAGTCGGGCATGATGCCGCCACCGCCATAAACTTTGCGGCCGGTCAACGTGTAATACACTTTGGTGCTGTCCAAATGGATGCTGTCGGCACTCTCCATCTCGCCGTTCAGCAGGCGTTTGTAGAGATCCTCGTAGTAAGCTTCCGTGCCGTTGTGGTATTCCCGTTGGATGCAGCGTCCGCTTGGCGTATAATATCGGGAGGTTGTCAGTCGGATGGAGGACTTGTCTGAAAGATCGAACTGCCGCTGTACCAATCCTTTGCCGAAAGATCTCCGTCCCACAATGAAGCCGCGGTCATTGTCTTGCACGGCACCGGCCACAATTTCGCTGGCGGAGGCGCTGAAGTCATCGATCAGGATGATCACCTTGCCGTCCTCGAAGTTGCCGTGCCGGGTGGCATAGATGACCTCTGGACGAGTCTTGGAACCCGCTATGGAGACGATTTCGCGGCGATTGGGCAGGAGTTCGTCGCATACGCTGACGGCCGCGTCAAGGAAGCCGCCGGTGTTGGATCGCAAGTCCACCATCAGGTCGGTCATGCCCTGGCGTTTCAGTTTCAGGATGGCGTCGCTGAACTCCTTGGCGGTGGTGCTGCCGAATTCGTTCAGCTTGATGTAGCCGGTGCGCGTGTCCATCATGTAGGCCACGTCCACCGTATAGGTCGGGATGACTCCGCGGGTAATCTCGTAGGTGTATTTGTCCTTGAAGCCTGGGCGAAGGATTCCGACTTTCACTTTGGATCCCTTCTTTCCGCGCAACAACTTGAATGCCTGTTCGTTCTTGATGCCGATAATGGACTTGCCATCGACCTCGATCATTCTGTCGCCCGCCATGAGCCCGGCTTTTTCGGACGGGCCTCCGGAAATCACGGAGACCACCATCAGGGTGTCGTTCATGATGTTGAATTGGATGCCGATACCTTCAAACGCTCCTTCCAAAGTCTCCATCATGGTTTTGTTGTCTTCGGCGGTGGAGTAGGTGGAATGCGGGTCGAGGCCTTGCAGCATCGCATTGATGGCCAATCCGTAGATGGAGTCCACATTCACGGAGTCCACATAGAATTGGTCGATATAACTCATTACTTCGCTCATCTTTTGGAGCTGTGCATTGCCTTTTCGGCTCAAACGGTTGGGGTTCACGCGTAATGCAATGGAGAATCCCGCCAGAAAAGCCACGAGAATCCACAAAAAGATGAGGCATCCGTTACGTCTGTTTTCGTTCATCGTTTAAATTTATGAGGCGGCAAAAATATAAAATCCTCGCTTATTTTGGCAGGGTGGATGTGTCCAAATCAAATTGCATTTTTTGCAATGTCTGGAACTCCCGCGAGGAAAGCTGCACTTTGAGTTTGGCGGGCTTCCCGTCGCGCTTCACGGCAGTCAACCCGTTGACAGACACTTTGCTGAGATATTCCACAGGTTTTTTCAGTTCACTAAGAGTTCCTGTGGGATGATACAGGTTCAAGGCACTGACCATGCCTGGCACCACCACGGTCATGTTCTCGACCTGTAGGTTCGGCCAGCATTTCATCCGCAGTTCGGGGCGGCTGTTGGCGGCGGTGTCAAGCAGCATGACGTTGACTAACGAATGGTAGCGAGCTGTGATCTCAAATGTGCAGTCGCGCATGACGATGTCGAACGGGGTGTAGGCGTTGTAGCTGGAGCGGATGCGCACGGGGATGCAGTCGATGAATCGGCAGGAGTCGAATTCCACCGTGCCGTACATGGAGGAGAACTGGGTCTGCCGTTGCCGGAGGGTGCACCGTTTCAGCAGGGCATCCCGCCCGTAGCAGTGGATGTCGAAGCGGTTGATGTCACAGTCCTCCAATGTGGTGGCCGACAGGTTGTTCGTGCCGAACACTCCCCAGTTGCCGTCGGCTGTCACCCGTTCGAACTTGGTGTCCCACAGGTTGTTGAGGGAGAAAGCGTAGCCATAGTCGCGCCAACGGCCATAGCCCGAGTAGGTGCCCTCGACCGTCACGTCGCGGAAGGAGATCCTCGCGCAGTCGCGCACCCCGAACACCCCGTCGGCAATCAGCTTGCTCTTTGGCGTGTGCACGTGGACATCCTCCACCAGCACGTTGTATTGTCCTGCCAACGAAAGGCAGAAGGTCTTGTATTGGGAGCCCATGACGCGGTTCAACGTCAGTCCCCGGAACACCTTCTGAGCTGTGTCCACCTTCACGAAGGTGGCATGCAAACGGGTGCTGTCGGTGTTCCACGGCGCGATGGGGCGGTTCATCCCTTTCCCGTCTTGAATCCAAATGATGTCCTGACGATAGACACGATAGCCGTATCCTTCCCGCTCAGTCCACGGGTTTTGGTCCGTCAGGATGAGCAGGCAGTCGCCGTCTGCCAGTGCCGGTACCGTGCGGAAATCGCCGCCATCGACCATTGCCTTGGGGATGTCCACCGCTGCGACGGCATTTTGCAAGGCGAACAGCGGGCCGTCATGACCGTTGTTCGTGACATGGATGACCAGTCCGCCGAAATCGGTTCGCGGGCCCAGCGGGATGCTCTGGAAATCGGAAGGCAGATCCATCTCAATCGTGTCGATGCCTTCGTAAGACACTTCCGCATTGTGCGCGCGCGCCGCCACATGAGTGTTGTAGATTGCCCAATAGCGCTCAACGCCGTCGGTCGCCTCGCGCAGCCCGAAGTCAAATGGTGAAATCTGCGCCATGACTGTCCGAAATGAGAGAAAAAGGATGACAACGATCATCGTCACCCGGAATATGCAAGTCTTGTAACTGAACATCATACAATAGTCCTAAGTATTCCATTATCTGTCAACAAATATCACAAAAATAAAATCGGCAAAGATAAAAAATTCTATCTTTGCGCTTTCATATTTTGAATCCTTAGCAATGAAGAAAACCTTTACCCTCCTTTTGATTCTGACGGTCTTGACCGCATTGCCGTCTTTCGCCCAAAATTATCCCAAAGCCCCCGCCATGCCGACGGACGCGCTGACTCTGCAAAGTCCGGACCGGCAGTTGGAAATGCGTTTTGCGGTAGTCAACGGACAACCGCAGTACGCCCTCAGCCGCGCGGGGAAGCCTGTGGTGTTGCCCTCGCGCATGGGCTTCACCATTGAATGGCGCGACGACCTTGCACACGCCTTCGTGCTGAAAGACAAGACTTATAGCTCTTTCGACGAAACGTGGGAACCCGTTTGGGGCGAGGAGGCGCACATTCGCAACCACTACAATGAACTGCTCGTAACCCTTGAGCAGCCTGTCGGCAGTGTGGAGAGCATGGACCACTCCACGGAAAAGAAAGCCACGGTGATGCGCATCCGTTTCCGTCTCTATGACGACGGTCTCGGCTTCCGCTACGAATTTCCGGTGGAGAATGCGCTGGCCTATTTTTGGCTCACCGAGGAGCTGACGGAGTTCGCCATGACCGGTGACCACACCGCCTGGTGGATTCCCGGCGACTACGACACTCAGGAATACAACTACACCGAGTCGAAGCTGTCGGAAATCCGCGGCCTGTACGATGATGCCCACAAGGGCGGAGGCTGGCCGTGGAAGGGGTTCTCGCCCACGGGTGTGCAGACCGCTCTGCAAATGAAAACCGCCGACGGACTGTATGTCAACATCCACGAAGCGGCGGTTCTGGACTACCCGACCATGCATTTGGATCTCGACGACAAGACCTTCGTGTTCCGCGCCTGGCTATCGCCGGACGCCACTGGCTACAAAGGACGGCTTCAGGCACCGTGCCACACACCTTGGCGCACCGTGCAGGTCTGCGAGAAGGCCACTGACGTGCTCGCCTCGCGCCTCATCCTCAACCTCAACGAGCCGTGCGCTATCAAGGATGTCTCTTGGATTCACCCCGTGAAGTACATGGGCGTTTGGTGGGAGATGATCAGCGACAAAAACTGCTGGTCCTACACCAACGATTTTCCCTCCGTGCGGCTTGGAAATCCTGAAAACAAGGATGTTACGCCCGAGGTTGAAGGGGTTACGGACTATACGAAAGCCACGCCGCATGGCCGTCACGCCGCCAACAACGAGAATGTGCGCCGCTACATCGACTTCGCGGCTGCCCACGGTTTCGATGCCCTGCTCATCGAGGGATGGAACATCGGTTGGGAGGATTGGTACGGCAAGGACAAGGATTACGTCTTCGACTTCCTCACGCCCTATCCCGATTTCGACCTGCCCGCACTGAACAAGTATGCCCACGAGAAGGGTATCCGACTGATTATGCATCATGAAAGTTCCTCATCTACAATTAATTACGAGCGTTGGATGGAGAAAGCCTACAATTTGATGAACCAATACGGCTACGACGCGGTGAAGAGTGGCTACGTGGGCCATATCCTGCCGCACGGCGAGGGGCATTACAGCCAGCCCATCATCAACCACTACCATTACGCCGTCGTGGAGGCGGCCAAGCACCACATCATGGTTAACGCCCACGAGGCTGTGCGCCCGACAGGCCTATGCCGCACTTGGCCCAACATGATCGGCAACGAGAGCGCCATGGGCACTGAGTTCCGCGGAACCATCAAACCCGGCCACACAGCCATCCTGCCGTTCACGCGTTTGCAGGGCGGTCCAATGGACTACACCCCCGGCATCTTCGAGACCGACATGGGCAAGATTATCAGTTGGGGCAAGGGAAACCGGATGCAGCACACGATCTGCAATCAGCTCGGTCTCTACGTCACCTTCTATTCACCTTTGCAGATGGCCGCTGACTTCCCGGAGCACTACGAACCCTTCATGGATGCCTTCCAGTTCATCAAAGATGTGGCTGTGGATTGGGACACCAGCATCTACATTATGGCCGAGCCGGGCGACTACATCGTGACGGCTCGTCATCCGAAGATTTCCTCGCTGAACAAGGCTGCCGAAGGGGTGGGTGAGCTGCCCGATGGCAAAAAGGGGGTGATTTCCAACGCCGCCCGTTTCGTCTATGCCATTCCCGATTCCGTTGTGGGGACGCGATTCGTCGCGTCCGACTTCCAACCTCGCGATGTGTGGTACATCGGCGGCATCACCGACGAGAATGCCCGCGAGGTGGAGGTGAAGCTGGATTTCCTGAAACCTGGCGTGAAGTACGAGGCCACCATCTATGCCGATGCGAAGGATGCCTGTGGCCTGCCCGGCGACGGCTACAATCCTCAAAAATACACCATTACAAAGAAAAACGTAACATCCAAGAACGTGCTGAAGCTGCGGATGGCACCGTGTGGCGGTTTCGCGGTGTCGGTGCGGGAGACACGTTGATTTTTCCAAGGTCAAAGGTCGATAAGTATCTTGGCTGTAATTTTTTATTCGAAAAAACGATTATGAAAGAAATCTATTTGGCTGGCGGATGCTTTTGGGGCACCGAGCACTATTTCAAGCAGATGGACGGGGTACTCTCCACCGAGACGGGCTTCGCCAACGGCAACACCGACAATCCGACCTACGAGGAGGTCTATACCGACACCACCGGTTTCGCGGAGACCGTCAAAGTGGTCTATGACGAGCGGCGCATCTCGCTGCGGTTCCTCATCGACATGTTTTTCCATGCCATCGACCCCACGATACTCAACCGGCAGGGACACGACATTGGCACGCGCTACCGCACCGGGGTCTATTACGTGGACGAAGCGGACCGAGCGGTCATCGAAGCCGTGTTCCGGGAGAAGCAGGCGGACTACGCAGAACCCATCGTGACGGAGTTGGAGCCATTGCGCAACTACTTTCCCGCCTCGGAGTACCACCAAGACTACCTCGACAAGCATCCCGACGGCTATTGCCACTTGCCGGTGGAACTGTTCCGTTTTGCCAAGGAAGCGTCGCGAAAATAGGGGTTCTTTTTTCGCTGGATTGAGAAAGTTGTTTGGGAAAATAGAATTCTAATATAAAACACTTGTAATGAATAAATTACATATTTTCTTGACCATCATGGCGATGTTTTTGTCATCGTACGCCGTGTCACAAACCCACACGTCAGCACAAACCATGCCCGCCGAGGCATTGACGCTGCAAAGTCCCGACCGGCAGTTGGAGCTGCGTTTCGCGGTAGTCAACGGGCAGCCGCAATACACCCTCAATCGTGCGGGGAACCCCGTGGTGTTGCCCTCCCGCATGGGCTTCACCCTCATCGGGAGGAAAAGCCTCGACCGCGACTTCACGCTGACGGACTCGCAGACAAGCACCTTCGATGAGGTGTGGGAGCCGGTGTGGGGTGAGGAGGCGCATATTCGCAATCATTACAACGAATTGCTCGTGACCTTGGAGCAGCACGGTGCCCTCGACTGGCAGGGCAAGTTGATTCCGCAAGCCACCGTCATGCTGGTTCGGTTCCGTCTCTATGATGACGGGCTCGCGTTTCGATACGAATTTCCTTACGACAATGCACTGACGTACTTCAATATAAAGGATGAACTGACCGAGTTTGCCATGACCGGCGATCACACCGCCTGGTGGATTCCCGGCGACTATGACACGCAGGAGTATTACATCACCCAAAGCCGTCTCAGTGAGGTGCCGAGGCATATCCGCCACATTCAGGCCACTTATGACAACGTCTTCACTCCAATTCCCGGCGCATCGGTGCAGACTGCCCTGCAGATGCGCACAGATGACGGGCTCTACCTCAACATTCACGAGGCGGCCGCTGTTGATTTCCCTGCCATGCACTTGGCGTTGGATACGCTGCACTTCGTCTTCCGTGCGGCGCTGACCCCCGACGCGCAAGGAGTGAAAGGGCGGTTGCAGACCCCGTGCCATACTCCGTGGCGCACCGTGATGGTGTGTGAGAAAGCTACCGATGTGCTTGCCTCGCGCCTTATCCTCAACCTCAACGAACCGTGCGCCATCGAGGATGTCTCCTGGATTCATCCCGTGAAATATATGGGCGTGTGGTGGGAGATGATCACGGGCAAAGGGACATGGAACTACACTGACGATTTTCGCAGCGTGAAACTTGGTGAGACTGACTTCGTGCATGCGAAGCCCAATGGCCGTCACAGCGCCAGCAACGAGAACGTGCGCCGCTACATTGATTTTGCTGCTGAGAATGGCTTCGATGCCGTCCTCGTGGAGGGTTGGAACATCGGTTGGGAAGATTGGGTGGGCAACCTCAAGGAGATGCCGTTCGATTTCGTCACGCCCTATCCCGACTTTGACCTGCCGGCGCTGAACCGCTACGCCCACGAAAAGGGAGTGCGTCTCATCATGCACCACGAGACCGGTTCCGTGATACCGAACTACGACCGCTGGATGGACACCGCCTACCGTTTGATGACGCGGTACGGTTATGACGCGGTGAAGAGCGGTTATGTGGGCGACATAGTGCCTTTCGGTGAGCATCACGGCAGTCAATCCATCATACGGCACTACCACAGGGCGGTCACCGAAACGGCCGGGCATCGCCTCATGATCAACGCCCATGAGGCGGTTCGCCCGACAGGCCTTTGCCGCACCTGGCCCAACATGATCGGCAATGAGAGTGCCATGGGTACCGAGTTCAAGAGCCGGATTCCGCCCGGACACGCCACCATCCTGCCTTTCACGCGGCTTCAGGGTGGTCCCATGGACTACACCCCCGGTATCTTCGAGCCTGACATGGGCAAGTTCGTGTCGTGGAGGGCAGGCCAGAAGATGAACACCACCATCTGCAACCAACTGGGCCTCTACGTCACCTTCTACTCACCTCTGCAGATGGCCGCCGACTTTCCGGAACACTATGCACCTTTCATGGATGCCTTCCAGTTCATCAAGGACGTGGCGGTGGATTGGGACACCTCCCTTTACCTCATGGCCGAGCCGGGCGACTACATCGTGACGGCCCGTCATCCGAAGATTTCCTCGCTGAACAAGGCTGCCGAAGGGGTGGGTGAACTGTCCGATGGCAAGAAAGGGGTGATTTCCAATGCCACTCGGTTCGTGTATGCCATTCCCGATTCCATTGTGGAGACGCGATTCCTCGCGTCCGATTGCCAGCCCCGCGACGTCTGGTACATCGGCGGCATCACCGACGAGAATGCCCGCGAAGTGGTAGTGAAGCTGGACTTTCTGAAACCCGGCGTGAAATACGAGGCCACTATATATGCTGACGCGAAGGATGCCTGCGGTCTTCCTGAAAATTCTGAATGGAAATATAACCCTCAAGCATATACCATCACGAAGAAGACCGTCACGGCCAAGAGTGTGTTGAAGCTGCGGATGGCACCGTGCGGCGGGTTTGCGGTTTCGCTGCGAGAAGTGCGGTGATTTTTGCGCTTATAATGATGAAAGATTCGCAAAGAAGCTATATAGCTATTGATTTGAAGTCGTTTTACGCATCCGTGGAGTGTGTGGAACGTGGGCTCGATCCACTGACCACCAATCTCGTGGTGGCCGACAAGAGCCGGACCGACAAGACCATCTGCTTGGCTGTTTCGCCGTCGTTGAAGCAATACGGCATCGGTGGACGGGCACGTCTTTTCGAGGTGGTGCAGCGCTTGCGGCAGGTGAACGCCCAACGTCGGGGGAGGGCTCCGGGCAACCGTCTCGTCGGCAAGTCCGTGTCGGACGTGGCGTTGAAGGCGCATCCAGACTGGGAGGTGGACTACATCGCGGCTCCGCCCCGTATGGCTCATTATATGTCTTTCAGTGCGAAGATTTACGAAATATATCTCAAATATGTTGCCCCAGAGGATATCCATGTCTATTCCATTGACGAGGTTTTCATGGATGTGACCGAATATTTGAAAACCTATCGCATGACGGCTCACGAATTGGCGATGACGATGATTCGTGATGTGCTGAAGCAGACGGGCATCACTGCTACGGCGGGCATCGGCACCAACCTCTATCTCTGCAAAGTGGCCATGGACATCATGGCGAAGAAGCAGCCTGCCGACAAAGACGGAGTGCGCATCGCCGAGTTGGACGAGATGAGCTATCGGCAGCAACTGTGGGACCACCGTCCCATCACGGATTTCTGGCGGGTGGGACGGGGCATTGCCCAACGGTTGGCGCAATACGGAATCGACACTATGGGCAAGATAGCCCGTTGCTCCGTGCAAAATGAGGAGCTGCTCTACCGCCTGTTCGGTGTCAATGCCGAGCTGCTTATTGATCACGCATGGGGCTGGGAACCGTGCACCATCGACTTGGTGAAGGCTTACCGGCCTGAAAACAATTCCTTTAGCAGCGGGCAAGTGCTCGGAGAACCCTATTCTGCAAAAAAAGCACGTGTGGTTATGTTGGAAATGGCGGACACTATGGCGCTCAATCTTGTGGAAAACAGACTTGTCACGGACCAGATTGTCCTAAATGTCGGCTATGATGTTGAAAATTTGACTAATCCGGCCATCCGAGCTCGGTACTTCGGCCCTGTCACGACGGATCACTACGGACGTTCGGTGCCCAAAGGTGCCCATGGCAGTGAGCGGCTCGAACATCCCAGCTCGTCGTCGCGGCTCATTTTGGACACGACCGCGAAAATTTTCGACCGCGTAGTCAATCCCGACCTGCTGATCCGCTATCTTAACCTCAGCATGGGGCATGTGCTGCCAGAGGATTTGGCCAAAGCTGCGGAAGAGTCCCAGCAACTCGATTTATTCACAGACTATGAAGCTGTTGCGAAACAGAAGGAAGAAGAGAATGCCGAGCGGGATAAGGAGCGTCGGCTTCAAGAGGCGCAGTTGGCCATCAAGAAAAGGTTCGGGAAAAACGCCATTCTCAAAGGACTGAACTTCGAGGAAGGGGCAACGGCGAGAGACCGCAACCAACAGATAGGAGGGCATAAGGCATGACACACGAATACGACGATATCATCAATCTGCCGCATCACGTCTCCACGCGGCATCCGCGGATGTCGTTGCAGGCTCGCGCCGCACAATTCGCGCCGTTTTCCGCCCTCACGGGCTATGGCGACGAAATCAACAAATCCAGACAACGCGTGGAAAAGGAGTTCGAAAAGAAAGACAATCCGTTTGACGAAGATTTCTGTTAAACTTTTTCCGCTCTTGAAAGTTATCTTTTCGGTTGAAATATGTATTTTTGCCGTCAATTTTAAAATGATGAAAAAAACACTTCTTCTGATAGGAATGCTGCTGTTTATGCTGGCTGGACGTGCCAGTTACTTGTTGATACCCATGGACTTGGCGCAGAGTAACCACTTGAAAGCCTATGGTATTGCCTATTTCGCAGTGGCGCACCAAGTCGATATGAGTTGGCTGCTGAATTACCGGGGCGGTAGCTTCATGTGTCCTTACAACAGTGTCTTGGAGGACGAATGCGTGGTGCGTGGGGTCTCCTACGAGGTCATCGCCGACATGCAGGCGACGCAGATTCTCAACGAGATTTCCGTGGTGGAGAACAACATGAACGAGATACGGCTCACCAAGGAACCGAAGATTGCGGTCTATTCGCCCAAAAACAAGCTGCCGTGGGACGATGCCGTGACATTGGTGCTCACATACGCCGAGATTCCCTATACGGTGATTTACGATGAAGAGGTTATCAAGGGCGAATTGCCGAAATACGATTGGCTGCACCTGCATCATGAGGATTTTACGGGCCAGTACGGCAAGTTCTGGGCTAGCCAGCGAAACACCAAGTGGTATCAGGACGATGTCAGGGAGAACGAGGAACGCGCCGCACAGCTGGGATTCACCAAGGTGTCACAGATGAAACTCGCTGTGGCCAAAGGCATTCGCGATTTCGTGGCGGGCGGCGGCTATCTGTTCGCCATGTGTTCCGGTCCTGACAGCTACGATATAGCTCTTGCTGCCGAGGGAGTCGATATTTGCGAAACCATGTTCGACGGCGACCCCATGGACCCGCAGGCACAGAGCAAACTCAACTATGACAACTGCTTCGCTTTCACTGATTTCACGATCGAGACCAACCCTTACGTATATGAGGTTTCTAATATAGATGTCAGTCCCACACAGCACATCTCCAACAAATCTCACGACTATTTCACCTTGTTCGAATTTTCAGCCAAATGGGATCCCGTGCCTACTATGCTGTGCCAGAATCATTTGCAGGTAATTCCAGGTTTCATGGGACAAACCACAGCATTCCGCAAGGAGTTCATCAAACCGACGGTGACCATCATGGGCGACTGTGCCTACTTCAACGAAGCCCGTTACATTCATGGCGAGTTTGGAAAGGGCACTTGGACGTTCTACTCCGGCCACGATCCCGAGGACTACCAGCACTTGGTCAACGATCCGCCCACAGACCTCAACCTTTTCCCCAATTCTGCTGGTTACAGGCTGATTCTCAACAATGTGCTATTTCCTGCCGCCAAAAAACAGCAGCAGAAAACATAAACGAAAAAAAAAGGAATACCCCCACTCCGCTATTAACCCATTAACCGATTAACCGACTAACCGATTAACCCATTAACCGACTAAATAAACGGCACCATATTGTAAATTAATTCCACCACTTTGGGCCCCACTTTTGCGGCGGCGGCCAGCACTTCGTTGTGCGTGGCAAACTCCACCCGACCCACAATGCCCAGGTCGGTGATTACGGAAAAAGCGAAGATATTCAGGCCGAGGTAATGGGCCATAATGGCTTCCGGCACTGTGGACATGCCCACTGTGTCGGCTCCGAGAATATGGAACATCCGATATTCCGAAGGGGTCTCGAAGCAGGGGCCGGTCACTCCAATATAGACACCCTCCTGCAGGTGGATGCCTAACGTGTCGGCCGTCTTGTGTGCCAGTTTCAGCAGCCGTTGCGAATAAACTTCGCTCATGTTCGGGAAGCGCGGGCCGAGTTCGTCGTCGTTGGGCCCGAGCAGCGGATTGTTGCCGAACATGTTGATGTGGTCGCGGATCAGCATGATATCCCCGACCTTGAACGTGGGGTTCATGCCCCCGGCTGCATTCGACAGGATGAGCGTCTTCACGCCAATGCCAGGCAAAATCTGCTGCGGATAGGTCACCACATCCATTGAATAGCCTTCGTAATAATGGAACCGGCCGTTGAATACCACGACATCGACATTGTTCAAGGTGCCGAAAATCAGCGTCCCTTTATGCCCCGGAACCGTCGAAACCGGAAAGTTGGGGATATCTTTGTAAGGGATTTCATCAATAATGTCGATTTTTTCCGTCAATCCGCCCAATCCGGAACCCAAGACGATGGCGATTTTCGGATGTATGGTTCTACGGCTGTTCAAAAAAGCAACCGTTTCATTTATTCTCTTTCTTTTTTCCTCGAACATGGTCTTTCACAATTTTGTTAAACATATCCCGCTGTGTTTCAGTAAGAAATTCCACTTCTATCGGAACCACGAAAACGGGAAGCAAAGATACAATATTTATAGTTCGCTCAGATTGCAATCTCATCCAGTCTTTTTCAGTGGTGAAAAGTACAGACTGCTCGCCTATGTTATCGAAATATTGATCGTATATAGTTCGGATTTCTTTTTCGGTAAATATATGATGGTCAGGAAGTTCGTAGTGCTTTAAGATTTTGAATTGCTGTCTGAGATGTTCGATCAGCGGCTTAGGATGGGCGATGCCGGTTAGCACAACCGCATTGCGCTGGGCCTTGATGTCAATTCTTTTTGCCGCTGGTGTGACAGGAACAGGGGCTTCGTAACGGAGTTTTGTGAAGAAGAGCCGCTGGCTTGGCTTCAGGCAGAGCTTTTGGCGCCACACGGATTCATCGGAATTGGCATGAGCTGGCACCTTGGTCACAATCACCATGTCGGCGAAACGTGCGGCACGCGGGAACTCTCGCAGCCGTCCCGCAGGCATCGGCATGTCGGGGCGATACGGGCGGTCATACTCCGTGAGCAGGATGTGGAAAGTGGGGGTAAACTGCAAATGCTGGTACGCATCGTCAAGAACAACAACCTCTGTGTCAGGATTTTCATGCAGAAGGTTTTGGATGCCTTCGCTGCGGTTGGCATCCACGGCAATCGGCAGGTCGGGGAAGCGAAGATGGGTCATCAACGGTTCATCGCCAAAATTCGCTGAGGTACGACCCTCTTTCGGTGTTTCCAGGATTGATTGGTATCCATTTGATGTTCGTCCGTAGCCGCGGCTGAGCGCTGCTACGCGGAAATCCTGTTTCAGAAGGTTGAGGAGGTATTGGGTGTGAGGGGTCTTGCCTGTTCCACCCACGGCCAAATTGCCTATGTCGATGGCAGGCAAAGGAGAAACCTCTCCATGTAGGATTCCCTTGCGATAGAGGAGCCGCCGAATCGCAGCCGCCAGACCGTAAAGCAAGGAAAAAGGAGTCAAGAACAACCCTATGATAAGTTTAAGCCGATTCATTCTCCTGTGTTTCGCTGTGTTTGGCCTCTTTTTCGGCCCGGCGTCTCTTTGCAGCTTCTTCCTGTTCGTTCTCAAACGCCTCGTAGCGGGTGATGATTTTGGTCACGAGATGGTGGCGAACCACGTCCTTATTATCCATATAGATGAAATCGATTCCTTTCACGCCGCGAAGAATGCGGTCGGCGAGGATGAGGCCCGACTGTTGGTTTTTGGGCAGGTCAATCTGCGTGATGTCGCCAGTGATGAAGAATTTGGCGTTCTTGCCCATGCGGGTGAGGAACATTTTGAGCTGCGCGGAAGTGGCGTTTTGGGCTTCGTCGAGGATGACGTAGGCGTTGTCGAGCGTGCGTCCGCGCATGAAAGCGAGCGGGGCGATTTCAATCACCTTGTCTTCCATCATCGCCATCAGCTTCTGCATGGGCATCATGTCCCAAAGGGCGTCGTAGAGCGGTTGCAAGTAGGGGTCGAGCTTGTCGCGGAGGTCGCCGGGCAGGAAACCGAGGTTCTCGCCGGCTTCCACGGCAGGGCGGGTGAGGATAATACGCTTTATCTGTTTGTTTTTCAAAGCTTTCACGGCCAATGCCACGGCGGTGTATGTCTTTCCCGTGCCGGCGGGACCCACTACGAAGACCATGTCGTTCTTTTCCGCACTCTCCACCAGCCGTTTCTGGTTCGGCGTGATGGCTTTGATGACCTTGCCGTCGCGCCCGTGCACGATGACGTTGCCGTCGGCTTGGTTGATGGCGTAGAAACTGTCGTCCTCCATGGCCGTGATGTTGATGATGTCGGTCTCGGTCAGTTTCCCGAACTGTTCGATGTGTTTCTCCAACAAGGAGATGCGTTTTTCAAATTCCTGTGTGTCCTCGTCGGTGCCGGAGACTTTCATTTCGTTGCCGCGAACCATAATCTTCAGCTTCGGGAAGATAAGTGTCAGCATTTTAATATTGTTGTTCTGAAATCCCAGCAGTTCCACTGCCGTTTCAGCGTTGAGTTCGATGATTTTATCCATGTGTGACTTATTCAATGACAAGGTAATTCAGAGGATTGATGGGGAATCCGTTGTACCAGAGTTCGAAATGCAAGTGGTTGGACGTTCCTTCCTCGCCGTGGTTGCCGGTCGTGGCGATGGGCATGCCAGCCGTCACGCGCGCACCTGCCGACTTCAGCAGGACGGCATTGTGCTTGTAGATGGAAAGCATGTTGCCCGGGTGTTGCACCATGATGGTGTAGCCGTCGGATGCCGTGTAGTTAGCGGCGACCACCACTCCGTCGGCCACGCAGGTGACCGTCTTGTTGTCGGTGGTGGCGATGTCGATTCCGTAATGGTTCTGCGAGGCGTCGAACAGGCGGGTCACGGCGCCCATGGCCGGCGGGCAGATGGAGATGCTGGTGATCTTGGCTTGCTCAATGTTCGGCACGCCGGAGGCCGCAGGTGCACCGTTTTCCCCGATGCGTCCCAAAATCATCTCTGTCTCCTCGATGATTTCCTGCACGCTTTCGGCGCGTCCCTGCACCCGCTCCACAGGATGCACGTCAGGAGTCGCCTGCGCTTCGTCGTCTTCGTAGATGGCTCCGTCTTTCCCTTCCATCATGCCTGTGAAATTCTCGATGAACTGCTGGTTGAGGGCGAGCTGCCGCTCTAACGAATCCACGCGGGCGGCGGTCTGCTTGTACAGCTTGTAGTCTTTCTGGTCGGTGTAGCCCGGAATATAGACACGGAGCGGTGTCAGCGCAATGAGTATCGTTGTCAGCACGATGATGACGAATGCGGCTAAAATGGCGACCACAGCCACTTTTTGGATGGTTATTCGCCGAATGACAAAGCTTTGTTCGTGCGTCTCCTCATTGGAGAAAACCAGCCTGTATCGCGTCTTCCATTCGCTGACAATGATGTTCCATACCTTTTTTATCTTTTCAAACCTGCTCATAGGCACTTTTCAACCCGATTTTGGGGCGCAAAAGTAGCAAAATTTGTGAATTGTTCGATTTTTTTTGTCCAACATTTCGATGAGATTGATATAATATTCTGTATTTCAATATGTTAAGTTGATTATCTATCGGTTTGATAGGAATGATTGTGTAGTTGTATTATTTTGATTATCAAATATATATGGTAAAAATTGGGTATTTTTTTCAACAAAGAGTAATTTTAATGACTTATTGTAAAGAAATAATCGTATTTTTGCTGCCCGAAAAAATAAATAAAGTCAAGTATTATGAACGAAAGAGACAACAACGTTAGTTTTTTCAGATTTGAGGATTTGCGCATTTACGCAAAAGCCATGGATTACATTGTCTGGTTGTACCAGCAGCTTCCTTCCGGTGAGCTTTCCGTAAATCGCAAGTTTATGCAGAAATCTTTCCTGAAGTCTGCACAAGATATCGCACTGAACACGGCAGAAGGGTCTTCCCGCAATAGAACACAGTTCCTCTACTACTTGAAGATGGCGAAAAGTTCTGTCAGAGAATGTGTGGTTCATACGGAAATTGCCTCCCGCATCGGTATCATCACGGAAGAGGCCAAGGAGCACTCCCGCACTGAGTTGATGGAGCTTACCAAGATGATTGGTTCGCTTATTGCTTCACTGCAGCGTTCCACTCTTGGCATGTCGCATACTGGCAGACCCGTCGAGGAAGTCGATGATCTCAGCATTCCTGAGCCGGATGACTTCGACGAAATGATTTAATAATCTTTCGGTTATTTATGTCAAAAAAGATAGAGTTGCGCAGAAGGATGTCCCCATGGGATGTCCTTTTTGCGTTGAATAAATAAAGTTACACTTAAATTAGAAACAATGAAGCCCAAACATCTTCTTTTAGCTTTCCTCCTTATTCCCGCCATTCTCTCCTCGAAAACGTTGACCAAAAGCGAGATGAAGACGTTGGGAACACTTGCCTTTCAACAGAAGGCCCAAGCGATGTGCCCGGAAGCGGCCAATTTTTCGCTCAAGGAGTATGAATTCATTGCGGACGGCGGCTCGCTGTACATGGCAGTGCTGCATTTCGAACATGGTTTTCTTGTCTTGTCGGCGGAAGATGCCGTGATGCCCGTGTTGGCATACGATTTTTCCAATGATATAAACCTGGGCGACATGTCCCCGGCCACCGAACGCCTGCTGCAGCAGTATCGCGAGGAAATTGACGCCGTGCGCCGGCTTCAGCTGCCGCCCACGGAACGGGTCCAAAACGCATGGGCCGCCCTGCGCCATCCCTCCCGCGCGACCACGGCTGAAACTGTGGTCGCCCCGTTGCTGACCTCCGCGTGGAACCAAAACAAATACTACAACTACTATTCGCCGAAGGACGAGAATTCTCCTGCCGGCTATGACGGCAAAACACCCAATGGCTGCGTGGCCATCGCCATGTCACAGATTATCTATTATTACCGTTTCCCGGAGACAGGTAGCAGCAGTCATACGAACTACACATACGAGTACGGAAGCTTTCATGTCAACTTCGCAGAGCAACATTACCACTACGAAGCCATGACCGACCAACTCAGTTATTATAACGAAGAGGTGGCCAAATTGATTTTTCACTGCGCTACAGCGGTTGACATGCAGTACGGCGCCGATGGCTCTGGAGCTTATTCGCAAAGTGTCCCTACCGCCATGTCCACCTATTTCAAGTACAGTTTCGACGCGCAGCACGAGAGTAAGCACCAGTTTTCCGATGCCGCCTGGCATTCTAAACTGAAGGAAGATCTCGATGTCCGCCGCCCTGTTTATTATTCGGGATATTCCGAAGAGGGCGGACATGCTTTTGTATGCGATGGCTACGACAGCGACGACTATTTCCATTTCAATTTCGGATGGGGCGGCCAAGGCAACGGTTTCTATCTGACTGAGAGCAGCGATGACTCGGCGGTCAATGGCTACAGTGGTTGGCAGTCGGCCATCTTCGATCTCCACCCTCGCAACGACCTCTATCCTTCCTATTGTAGCGATCGCGTGTTGACGGCCGTGAATGGAACTTTGGAAGACGGCAGCGGCATTTTCGAATACCAGAACAATTCGAACTGTACATATCTCATCACCCATCCCAACCAGTACACTGTGAACGTTACTCTTCAATACCTTTTTTCGGAGGAGGGTCACGATTATCTCAGGTTCTGGAACGGCAATCCCGCCAAAGACAGCCTTTTGCTGGAACTCTCCGGTACAAAGGGAAACACCAACTACTCCTTTAACACGGACAGCCTCTACATCACCTTCGAGACCGATGATTCGGCGACCGCGCAGGGCTGGCGGTTGAGCTACCAGTCGAACCGCGATGGGATAGGTTGCGGCACCTATTCCACTCATGAAACCTCCGGCATCATTAGCGACAAAAGTGAAGAAAACAACTATCGCGACAATTCCAATTGTACATGGATGATTCGTTTGTCCAATGTCCCGTCTGTCACGTTCTTTTTCGATGAATTGGACATCAGCCCCGAAGACCATCTTGATTTCTACAACTTAGCCTCCAGCCCCAATGAACTTTTGGCAAGTTATTCGGGGAATAGCCTGCCCGAGCCACTTACGCTCAATATCAGTAAGATACGGGTGCATTTTGTTTCTGACAACTATTTGAATGCACAGGGCTTCAAAGTCCGTTGGTCAACATCCCAGGCCGGCATCGAAGAGTTTTGCACTTCAACGAACGTTTATCCCAATCCTGCCGCCGATGTGTTGCACGTTGTCTTAGGGGAGATGCTGGATGAATGTCATGTGTCTTTGTTTGACGCGGTGGGCAATGCGGTGTATGCGCAGGCATTCAGTCTGGCGGATCGAATGGATATTCCCGTCCAGCATCTGCCGAATGGCATCTATGTAATGCATCTGGAGAGCCAGGGCCGCACTATGCATCAGAAAATTGTGATCAGCCATTAAACATGCGTTGGGAAAATCCGTCTTAATGGCAAAGTTAACCCCAAAAAAATCAAAACGATGAAAAAGTTAATGATGTTGATGAGTATCTTCCTGATGACTGGTTTAGTGTCGATGGAAGTTTGGGGCCAAACGCCCGCCTCATCCAGAAGCAACACCGCAGGCAGCAGAATCTCTTCTTCGGCCTCGGAGACTAAACAAAACAGCTCGTCAACCTCTAATCAGGTTACGCGCCAGATTCGGAGAGGTGACGCACAACTGAACAAAGCGAACAGTAGCTACCAGAGAGCGCAGAGCATGTCGCGTCCGGCCTCTACAAACAAGATCCCGTCAAATGCCCGTCCGGCCACAACGACGACTTCTCGCCCCTCTGCCACCACGAACTCGGACTCAAGAACTCCCGCGACAACAGCCCGTCCCGCGACGACCAACTCGACCTCAAGGACTCCTGCGACGATTGCTCGTCCTGCCAACACTAACTCAACCTCAAAAACTCCTGCGACGACCGTTCGCCCGGCTGCCAATAACACGGCGACAGGCAAAACCCCTGCGGCTTCCACGGCTCGTCCTGCTGCAAACACAGCGGTAACCCCTGCCAACTCTGCCTCAACGAGCAACGGCCGTATAACAGGCAGAACCCCGGATGCTACAGGGAAGACTCCCACCGCCACTACTGCACGGGAAGCGACCCCGATCTCCAGCAGCGCGGTCACGGAGGCCTCCACGTACGAAAGACGTGGCTACACGGAGCAAGGACAGGCAAAACCGCAGCCCGTCACAGGACCTCGTACCGAAGGTAACGGCAATGTGCCCAACAACAGCGGCAACAGCGGTAACAGTAGCAAGCCTGGCGGCCCTGGTCCGAGTCACGGCCCGAATCATGGTCCTGCGCCTCACAACCCCTACGTGCACCCGAATCACCACCGCTACAACGACCACATGCGTGTACCCCGTCACGTCAGACCGGTTTACTATCACGGAGTCCCCTACTACTTCTACAACAGCGTCTATTGCCGCTACATCAATGGTTACTACGTCATCTGCCGTCCGCCCCTTGGAGCCGTCATCGCCTACGCGATTTTCAACACCTGGAGACCCGTGGTTGTGGTCCACAACAAAGTCAATTACTACTACGACGATGGCACTTTTTACCTCCCGTACAACAATAATTACCAAGTTGTGGCCCCTCCGATTGGTGCAAGAGTGGCGGAACTGCCCAGCAACTATGAAGAAATAATCCTCGACCACACCCTCTATTACAAAGTGGATAACGTTTATTATAAGGCAGTTGTAGTGAGCGGATACATTTGGTATGAAGTGGTTTTCGTCAGCTAAAAAAAAAAATTCATAAAGTGTTGCGCGGTAAAGAAAAAAATGTATCTTTGCCGCGCAATTCGCTTTTGCCCTGTTGTGTAATGGTAGCACCGCAGATTCTGGTTCTGTTTGTATGGGTTCGAATCCTATCGGGGCAACAAAAAAACTGAATTCCAAGTCGGGATTCAGTTTTTTTTTGCATCTTTGCCGAGTCTTATTTCAAACCACAAAAAGTTTCACCAAATCAAGTCAAAATGTTAGTATTGGGTATTGCCGGCGGATCCGGATCAGGAAAAACCTCCGTGGTGCAGAAAATTGTAAATCAATTCCCGAAACATCATGTCAGTGTGTTGTCGCAGGATGCCTACTATCGCGACAACGGCGAACTTACGCAAGCGGAGAAAGAGCAGATTAACTTCGACCACCCATCGGCTATCGAATTTCCGCTTTTAGTGGAACATATCTGCCGGCTTAAGGCGGGGGAGACTATTCCGATGCCCACCTATTCGTACGTGACCTGCCGACGCGGTGAGGAGACCATTCCCGTACATCCTGCGGAAGTTCTCATCGTGGAGGGCATTCTCATCTTCACGAACCCCGAGCTTTGCGACACTCTCGATATCAAGGTGTTCGTAGATACCGATGCCGACGAACGCCTCATCCGTATCATCACCCGCGATGTCATTGAGCGCGGACGCGGCCTCGACAAGTCCATCCGCCATTACCGTCACTTCGTGAAGCCCATGCACGAGCTCTTTATCGAGCCCACCAAGCGTTATGCCGACATTATTATCCCTGAAGGCGGGCATAACAATATCGGCATTGATATTCTGACGGCCAAGATTCGGGAGACGTTGTATGGTGATGCGAAAAGAAGTTGTTGAAGTTTCTTGAGGCTGCGCCTGCTTGCCTGGAAGGGGCTTTCCATTGACCCTGAGGCAAGGAAGAGCGTCTTACTGAAGCAGCTGCATAATTTCTTTGACAATGGCGCGGGAGTAGGCGTTGGCCACTTCGATGATAAACTTGTTGAAGTCGAAGCGGGCGTTGTGGTCGGCGGTGTCGCTGATGGTGCGGACGACAGTGAACGGCACGCCGAACTCGATGCAGACTTGCGCCACGGCTGCACCCTCCATTTCCACGCACTGGACATCTGGCAGCAGGCTCAGGATTTCGTTGCGCTTTTCGATGCTGTTGATGAATTGGTCGCCGCTGGCGATGTCGCCGAAATATAAGGTCGGATTCAAGCAAAACTCTTTCACTGCCGTTGGTCCCACCATCTGTTCAGCCCCTTTTTTGATGAGATTGGAGACTGCCTTGCCTGCCAACGCGGTGAGTTCCGGATCGCTATCGACGTAGATGCGGTTGAGCAGCGGCAACTCGAAACGCGAGATCATAGGGCGGGCATCCAGGTCGTGCTGCACGAGCCGTTTGGAGATGACGATGTCGCCCACTTTCAGTCCGTCGGCCAGTGCGCCCGCCGTGCCGATGAAGAAAAGGTCGGTGACACCGAACTCATTCAGCATCAGTGTGGCTGTGATGGAGGCTGCTACTTTGCCCCACTTGGAAAAGGCCACCACGCAGTCGATGCCATTGATTTTACCCTTCGCAAACTCACGGTTTGCAATTTGCATCACGGACTTGTTGTCCAGCAGCTTTTTCACTTCATCTATTTCCTGTGCCATTGCGCCCAGGATGCCAATGATTCTGTTCATATTCTATATTATATTTTTATTTCAAGTGGCAAAAATACATATTTTTAAGATGTTTTCCAAATAAAAAAGCGAAAAATAGTTTTTTTTCAGCATAAAAAAACACCGCCTTGTGTACAACTGGCACAAGGCGGTGTTTTTGATACGATATGAAAGGCTATTGCACGATTTTCAGTTCCTGCATCAGGTTCTGGGCGTTGGCCATCTTGTCGATGATGAAGAGCAGGTAGCGCATGTCCATGCAGATGGTGCGCTGCACTTCGTTCTCGAAGGCGATGTCACCGCTCATGGCTTCCCAGTTGCCGTCGAAGGCCAGTCCTACGAGA
This sequence comes from Bacteroidales bacterium, assembly GCA_017527945.1. The sequence goes on from JAFXPL010000168.1 coordinate 68,339, forward strand.
TTGCCGTTGGCATCGATGACGGGGCTGCCGGAGTTGCCGCCCGTGATGTCGTTGGTGGTGATGAAGTTGACCACCAAGTCGCCGTTTTCATTGGCATAGCGGCCGTAATCGTGGTTTTCCCACAGCTTGATGAGGTCTTGCGGCACGTCAAACTCCCAGTTGCCGGGTTTGTACTTGGCCATCACGCCGTCAAGGGTGGTGATGTAGTTGTAGGTGACACCATCTGCCGGCTTGCAGTCTTGCACGCTGCCGTAAGTGAGGCGCATGGTGAAGTTGGCATCGGGATAGAAGTTGCGGTCTTTTTGCATCTCCATTAACCCTTCCATATAGAGGCGGTTGGCGCGTCCGCATTCCACTTTTTCGGCCTGTTCGTCCAAATTCCAATAGGACTGCAGGATGTCGTACATCAGGGCATAGATAGGGTCTTTTGAGAGTGATTTCGGGTTTTCCATCCAGGCCTCCAGTTTGGATTTGTCAACCAGGACCGACTTCGCGAAGGCATTGTCCACGAAAGCGGTGAAATCGCCATGGTTCTTGTCACCCACCTTTTTGATGGTGGTGGGCAGCTGGTCGGGGGCCACATCTTTGTAGAACAGGTTCAGCAGGGCGATGGTGACGTCGCGGTCCAACGCTTTGTTATAATCCTTGAAGAAATCCTCCACGGAAGCTTTCATGTTTTGGGCATTTGCAACAATTTTGTCGTGCGATGCCAGTTTTTCTTCGATAGCCCGATTGATAGGTCTGAACCGCAGGGCGAACGTAACGGCCTCGCCGCCGTGCCAGCCTGCCTCACGGTGGTAGATCAACGCTTTTTGGTATTTGGACTGATGGTTCCAGTATTTGTTCATTTCGTCGAAGATGCCGTCATACTTGGCTTTGCGGTTTTTGTCTTGTGCGGCCCATTGACGGAAAGCCTGTTCCTGCTCCAATCGTTTCTCATAGACTTTGTTGCGTTTCAGCTGCTTCACCTGGCCGATGTAGTATTTCCAGTAGTTGCTGACGCTGGCCTGTTTGGAGGCATACTGGATGAAGACGGCAGGGTCGGCGTCCATGTGCTTGCGGTATTGTTCCAATTTGGTAGTACGGCAATCCACGATGGCAGGGCCTTCGAGCTCGATGATGTTCTTCACGGCGCCGGAGGCGGAGTAGCGGTCGGTGGAGCCAGGATAGCCCAAAATCATCGTGTAGTCGCCGGGTTGCACACCTTTCAGCGAGATGGGCAGGTAGTGCTTCGATTTCATGGGGATGTTGTCCTTGCTGTACTTGGCGGGGGAGCCGTCGGGGGCGGTATAGACGCGGAAGATGCAGAAGTCGCCTTTGTGACGTGGCCACGTCCAGTTGTCGGTGTCGGCGCCGAATTTGCCGATGCCCCACGGCGGGCAGGCCACGAGGCGGACATCCTTATAAACATCGTATTCGAACAGGATGTATTGGTTGCCGTGGTAGAACGGCACGATTTCCACTTCCACATCGCGTTTGCCTTTGCGCTCGATGGTCAGTTTCTTGCCGTTTTCCGAAATCTTCGCGGCACGGTCGGCCTCGGACATGCCGTCGGTGACCCCTTTCAGGATAGCTGTCGTAACATCCTCGATGTAGGCGAGGAAAGAGACGGTGAGCCCTTCGTTGGGGAGCTCTTCGGCCTTGCTGCGGGCCCAGAAACCGTCCTGCAGGTAGTCGTGCTCCACGGAGGAGTGGGCCTGCACTTGGCCGAGGCCGCAGTGGTGGTTGGTGAGCAACAGCCCCTCAGGGGAGATGAGCTCGCCGGTGCAGCCGCCACCGAATTGCACGATGGCGTCTTTCAGGCTGGGCTGGTTGAAACTGAAAATCTGTTCGGCCGTCAGTTTGCAGCCAAGTCGCTGCATGTCAGCCAAATTTTGGCCATTGATGGAGTAGGGGAGCCACATGCCCTCGTCGGCTCGGGCACCCATGACAAGCATCATCAAGGCGATGCACAAAAGGTTGGTTTTCTTTCTCATTTGGATTGGCTTTTTGAATATGCAAAAGTACGTTTTTTTTCAGCTCGTAGCTTTACCAGTTTTTTGTTCCTGGAGACAGGCAGTTTGTCACCGCTCAACTCGTCAATGTATTTTTCCGGTTCGGTGCGGATCAGGTAGAGGGCGTTTTCGTACAACGCTTGTTCGACGCTTATGTTTCGGGCTTTGGCGGATCTCACGGTTTCGGCGTGCCACTCCGGGTTGGCTTCGATGATTTTCATGACTTTCCGTGCGATGGAGTCGGTGGCTTCTTTGTCAAAGCAGAGGCGAACCAGCGCGTTGGGAAGAAATTGGCTGCCAAGCTCGTAAAGTTGCAAAGTGCCGTAATTGAGCATGATGTAGTCGGCGCTCATCAGCTCACTGTCGAGATCCAGATCCAGTGTGGAGCCGTTTTCGTGTTCCTCGTCCCCATGAACCTCGTAGTTGTAATACCAATAGGGGGCTTTCCGGAATATCTCAAGCATGGGGATGTTGAAGACAAAATTCCAGTAGAAAGAGTCGCCGATGGTAAGGAGCGAGGGCTTCTCGGCGGTGCTGTCGTGCACGACCTTGACATCAGCGTAATAATAAGGCGGGGATTTGATTTTGAAGGCCAGGTTGAGTACCTTTTCGAGGTCATTGTCAGGGTATCGGGCGTCCGCCTCATATTTTTCGCCTATTTCTATGTTGTTGAGATTCTGGTTTCCAAGGACTTCGATATACCGGATGATGGAGTCGAAAACATGGACGGCGGCGATGTTGCTCCAATGGATTCCTGTCTTGTAGAACAAAGGATATTCCGCAGAATTCTTGATGGCTTTGAAGATTGGAACGTTGTCAATATAGTTGATACCCAGTTCGTTGAACCGTTTTATGTAGAACTCATATGCACGGACTCCCACCGGCCTCGAATAGGACTTGTTTTCGGGGAGATATTCCGGATAGATGACATCCTTGCCGGGATTTATGTTAACGAAGATGTGGATGCCGTGCTCTTTCAGCAATTCTTGCACCTTCCACATTCTAAGCGCTTCAGTTTCAAATATTTGCTTCATCGCAGCCGTGTCGTCCGTGTATTTGTACATGGAACTTTCGTAGTGGTCTCTGACATACACCTCCTCGAACAGCCAACCGTCTTTCCCTTCCATGATGGTGGAGTTGTTGGCCTCGCCGAAGCAGCTCCAAAGCCATTGGTTGTAGGCGCGGATCAGCCATTCCCGGAATCCGCAGTGCTCCCGCAGATATTTCTCTGTTTCGCTTTGGAATGTGCCGTCGGTGTAGCTTTTGAGCGTGAGTTTCGGCTTTTCGGTCTCCATGACGGCACCGTTGAGCGCCGGCAGCGGTAGGAGGCCGGTAAAAGTCTGGAACAAAACAAGTGACAGTAGCGCCACTGTGGCAACAAACAGGATTTTATGGAAATGTTTCTTCATGGCTGGTTAGAATCGGAAATAGATGAACGGACTGAAGCCGGTCGCATTGAGCGCACCGAGGCAGAACAGGAATAAGGTGATGCTGACGAGCCATGCGGCAAGATGCTGCCGACGGGAGTAATCTGTGTAAAAAACAAGGTCTTGCAGCTTTTTCCCAAACGGGAACAAGGTGAGGAAAGAGAAGACGAGCGCCAGGGCGAGCATGGTGAAGAAATGCGGACTGCCGATGTCGGCGAATGACCGGAAATCAAAGGCAAAAAGCCTTGAGATGAAGACAGCGGCGTCGGAAAGGTTTTCAATGCGGAAGATGGCCCATCCCACGGTGACAATGACGAATGTGATGAGGACACTCGGCAACCTGCCCATTTTTTCATAGATTTTGCCTAAGCCCATCCGTTCGAGCACGAGCCAGAAACCGTGGTAGGCGCCCCAAACGACGAAGTTCCAGCTCGCTCCGTGCCACAAGCCGGAGAGGAGAAACACAACCCACAAGTTGAAATATGTTCTTGGCCGAGAGCAACGGTTGCCGCCCAACGGGATGTAAAGGTAGTTGCGCATGAAACTGCCCAGCGTGATGTGCCAGCGGCGCCAGAACTCGCTGACGCTTGCAGAGTTATATGGACTATTGAAGTTCTCTGGGAAATGGAATCCCATCATTTTCCCGAGTCCGATGGCCATGTCGGAGTAGCCCGAGAAATCGAAATAGAGCTGCATGGTATAGGCCACGATGGTGACCCAGGCGGTTCCGGTCCCCATGGCCGACAAATCTCCGGCCAAAAGGATGTCCACCTGTTTCCCGATGACATCCGCCACGAGGATTTTCTTGGACAGTCCTATCACGAAGCGGTAGAAACCCTGAAGGATTTCCGGCCAGTTCCTCTCACGATGGCGGATTTCCTCCGCGATGTCGCGATACCGCACAATGGGGCCAGCGATGAGCTGCGGGAACATGAGAATGTACAGCATGTAATCCGTGAGCCTCTCCATGGGCGGCATTTCTTTCCGATAGACATCGACGACGTAGGTGATGGACTGGAAGGTGAAGAAGGAGATGCCGATGGGAAGCAGCACTTTCGCAAACGCGAAAGGTTTCAGCCCGAAAAGCCCGAGAAGGACATTCAGGTTGTCCATGAAGAAATTCGCATACTTGAAGTAGCCCAGAAGCCCCAAGCTGACCAGGATGGCAACGCCGGCAAAGAGTTTCCGATAGGTCGGATTCGCCGTTTGGTGCATTCGTTTCACCAAATAGAAGTTCAGGGCTGTCGAGGCGAGGAGCAGGAAGACGAACGTAGGGGCTCCGAAGGCGTAGAACACGACGGAGAACAGCAGAATGACAATGTTTTGCCAGCTTTTCGGACATGCGAAATAGCAAATCAGAAAAACGGGCAGGAAGATCAGAAGGAAGACATTGCTACTGAAAACCATCGGCTACTCTTTGATTCCGTATGCCAGGTCGCCGGCATCGCCGAGGCCGGGCACGATAAAGGACTGGGCGGTGAGTTCCTCATCGATGGCCCCCATCCAGAAGGTGCAGCTTTCGTCGGGGAGTTTGCTCATCACATAATCGAGGCCCTGACGGCTGGCGATGACGCTCACGATGTGCGTGTGCAAAGGTTCGCCTTTGGACAACAGTTCCTCGTAGGTGAGGGCGAGGGATTGTCCCGTGGCCAACATCGGGTCGCACAGAATCAGCGTCTTGCCGTCCAGGTCGGGCGAGGAGAGGTAGTCAACCTGAATCTCGAACGAGCCGTCGCGCTCGTACTTCCGGAAGGCGGAGATGAAGGCGTTCTCGGCACGGTCGAAGTAGTTGAGCATTCCTTGGTGCAGGGGCAGCCCGGCGCGGAGAATAGTGGCCAACACCGGCTTCTCCGTCAGGCGCGGGATGTTGGCGATGCCTAACGGCGTGGTCACCTCCGTGTCCGCATATTCCATGTTTTTGCTGATTTCATAGGCGAAAATCTCGCCGATACGCTCCAAATTCCGGCGGAAGCGCATACTGTCCACCTGTACCTCGGCACTGCGCACCTCGGCAATGAACTCGTTGAAAAGGGAGTTGCGACTCCCAAGGATGTGAAGATTACTCATAATGTAAAGTTTAAGGTTTGATGGTTAGAGGTTAAAGGCTGTTAGATAATGGGGGTATGTGGAGACGCAAGATTTCGCGTCTCTACAATGCCATACATTTTATTCGCCGAAGACCCGTTCGAAGATGGCGGGCACCTGTTTGAGATAGTATTCGAGGGTGAAGCATTGGTCGAGTTCGTCGGGGGTGAAGTGGGCCATGACGGTTTCGTTTTGGGCGAGAAGTTCTTTGTAGTCCTGTCCTTCGAACCAGGCTTTCATAGCGATGGGCTGCACGAGGTCGTAGGCACTTTCGCGGGAGAAGCCCTTGTTGATGAGGGCGGTCATGACGCGCTGCGCGAAGATGACCTTGTGGGTCAGGTAGATGTTTTTCAGCATGTTTTCCGGGAACACGACGAGGTTTTCGAGGATGTTGCCGAAGCGGTTGAGCATGTAGTCGAGCAGGATAGTGGCGTCGGGGAGCATGATGCGTTCGGCGGAGGAGTGGGAGATGTCGCGCTCGTGCCAAAGCGGGATGTCCTCGTAGGCACTGACCATGTAGCCGCGGAGGATTCTCGCGCAGCCGCACATGTTCTCGCTGCCGATGGGATTGCGCTTGTGGGGCATCGCGGAGGAGCCTTTCTGTCCTTTGCCGAAGGCCTCCTCGGCCTCGCGGAGCTCCGTGCGTTGCCAGTGGCGCACCTCGACGGCCATCTGCTCCATGGTGGAGGCGATGAGCGCGAGGGTACCCATGTAGTGGGCGTGGCGGTCGCGCTGCAGCACCTGTGTGGAGATGCGGGCGGAATGGATGCCGAGCTGTTCGCAGACATAGTCCTGCACGAACGGCGGGGTGTTGGCGAAGTTGCCCACGGCACCGCTGATTTTGCCGCACTCCACATCGGCGGCGGCCATCTCGAAACGCTCGATGTTGCGGCGCATCTCCTCGAACCACAACGCCCACTTCAGCCCGAGGGCGGTGATGTCGGCGTGCACACCATGCGTGCGCCCGATGCAGGGCGTGTCCTTGAACTCGTATGCCCGTCTCTTGAGAATCTCGATGAACCGCTGCAGGTCTTTGCGGAGGATGTTGTTGGCCTGTTTGAGGAGGTAGCCGTTGGCGGTGTCCACCACGTCGGTGGAGGTGAGCCCGTAGTGCACCCACTTCTTCTCGTCGCCGAGGCTCTCGCTCACGGCGCGGGTGAACGCCACGATGTCGTGACGGGTCTCCTTCTCGATTTCGTATATGCGTTGCACATCGAAGGTGGCCTTCGTGCGCAGTTTCTCAACGTCTTCAGCCGGAATCACGCCGAGTTGGCTCCATGCGGCGGCGGCTTCAATCTCCACTTTCAAATAGGCGCCGAATTTGTTTTCCTCTGTCCAGACGGCGCTCATCTCCGGACGCGAATAACGGGGTATCATAATCGCAAAATATTTTCGCGGCAAAGATACAAAATAATGAAGAATGGAGAATGGGGAATTAAGAATTAAGAATGGAGAATTGAGACTTTGGGGGCGGGAGTCGACGGGTGTCTGGATATTATTCGGGTTCCTTGTCCAGGACCAGGCGGAAGCCGATGTAGTTGAACGGGGAGTTGGGGATGCTTTGGCTGCGGGCGGAAACGCGGCAGACATCCCAATAGCTGGTCATGCAGCCGCCGCGATAGACCTTGGTTTCGCCCAAGTTGTACCCGGTCGGGTTCACGAGCGTCTCGGCGGAATTCCATTCATAGAGGTCGAAGCCGTCGCTGCACCATTCATAGACATTGCCGCTCATGTCATAGATGCCCAGCTCGTTGGGTTTCCGGGTCCCGACCGCGTGGGGCTTGTTCCCGCTGTTCTTCTTGCACCAGGCCACCTCCTCCAGGTCATTGGATCCGCTGAACCTGTAGTTGTGGGAAAGCCGGCCGCCGCGGGCTGCGTATTCCCATTCCGCCTCGGTGGGCAAACGGTATTTCCTGCCCGTGAGTTGGTTCAGTTTGGCAATGAAGGTCTGCGCCTCGTACCAGCTGACGCGCGTGACGGGCAGGCTGTCGCCGGTGACCTTGGAGGGATTCTTGCCGCCCATCACCGCCATCCAGAGCGCTTGGGTTACCTCGTACTTGGCGATGTAGAAGTCGTTGAGTTGCACCGGATGGGCTGGGGCTTCGTTGCGGGAGCAGTCGGCATGACTGTCCGTGCAGCCCATCATGAATTCTCCCCCCTGCACGTACACCAACTCGATGGTGGGGAGCTGTGCGCAGGCCGGCAATGCCAGCATGACCGCAACAATGGCGAAGAAAAAGTACCTGTTTTTCATAACTTTAAAGATTTAAGTTCTCTTTTTGCGACTGTCTTTTTTTCAAAAAGTTTAAGGCTCCAAAGTTAGAATAATTTTTTGTACTTTTGTCGGGTAAATATTTATCATCATTAATTTATGAAAAGATTATCCATTATAGCCCTGTTGCTCGGACTGTTAACCCTGTCGGGTGCTGCGCAAACCTCTTCCCTTGGCGGCCCTGTCGTGAACATGCAGAAAAACGCCGGAGTGTGGATTCTGGACAACAACAATGACCATGTTGTCTTTGCCACTCTGCAACCCGGGATCCCACGCGGGTACGAGGACTTCCTGATTCACCGATACGACAAGCATGCCCACACCATGGAGACCCAAAAGCTGGATGATGACCTGGATTGCCGTTTTGCCTATTATTACGACAACCGGGAAATTGCCGTCAAACCAGCCACAAACAGCAAAACCAAATCCATCGAATATCTCAGGGCATCCGTGCCTTCGGCCGTTTCTTCCAAAGCAATTAAGAAATTGGACTTCACCTCTTTCTATCAAGTGCCTTTGGAGTCGTACAGGTACACTTCTTCTCAAATAGCCTTTTCGCCAGACCGGTCAAAGTTCGCCATACTGACCATCCTGAAGCCAAAATCCGACAAACAAGCCGCGCATGTTGCCGATGTCGCCGTATTCGAGGACAATGGCAGTCTCCTATGGCATCAACGCCAGCTCGCCCGTTGGATGGTCAACGATGAAATGCCATTCTTTCTGTCGGACGACGGGGTTGTCTATACGGCGGAATATGGCAGTTATTACAATGAATACGCCCATCAGAAAGATTCGCTCCACATTTCAGTTTACAGCAATGACGATGTCCGGAATTATGTGGAAGGCTTCGGTGACGGAGCCGTGTTTAATTGCGGGAAGAGGATCTTGAAAGACGGCCGTTTTGTTGTTTGCGGAGTACCCTGCACAAACAAGCGCAATTCCGGCCGGTTGCTCACCTATTTTGTCTCTCCGGACGGTGAAGTGGAGATGGAGGAATCCTCTTTTGAACTGTCCCTTGACGACGGGCATCGGTATGAATACAACGAGCTCAACAGCGGCCTTGAAAAGTTCCTCCCCTACATTTTTGAAGTTAAAGAGCTGGATGACGGGAAATTACTTATAGTCGGCGAGTATAATTACCGGACTCAGGTGGGCACCTCCGTCACCATTGGCGGCGCGTGGGGCGTTGAGGAAATCATGGGCTACGTTTCCCGCAATCTTTTCGTAGCAACCCTCTCCGGCAAAGGCGAAGTGCTGTCCACCCATCTCTATCCCCGGGCTACCTCTACACCGGAGATTCGCCGCAAGACATACAATCTCAACCCCCCAGGGGTGTTTGTCCATGCTGGGAAAAACATGTTGATATACAATGACCACAAGGATAATTTCGCCACGGACAACAGCATTTGGCGTCTCCTGCACAACAACAAGGCTGGAGAGACCTGCGTGGTGGTCGCCGATGCGCAACAGCAAGGGGCATTCAGCGGCAAAGCGGTTTTCGCTTCCGGGAAATCTCCCTACTTGCCAAGTTCCCCCTATTCAGGCAACTTCGAGTTCTTCCATACGATTTTGTCATGTGATGAGGATGCTGTATATTACCTGCTAAAGCGTGATGATGGCTTCCACGTGGAACGGATTACTTGGTAATACGATAGTTGCCGTTTGCACGGTCTTGCATCTGCGGTTGGGTACCCGATTGTCGTGACAAATGCACAAAAAAGACTTCGAGGCGCCAAAAGCCAGACCTATGCTTCCTTTGTAGAGAGGCACCACGGCGAGTCTCCCCCCAAAAAAACTTCAATGTTTTTTTAGGCATATTTCTTTAGACAACCCCAAATGAAACACAGTTTTCTTTGCACAATTCTGTTGTTTTCACTTATCTGTCACGGGCAGGAACTGTTTGACAGCATGACCGCAACAATGGCGAAAAAAAGTACCTGTTTTTCATAACTTTAGAGATTCCAATCCTAATTTCGGGGCCGCACGTTTTTCAAAAAAGTTTAAAGTTCAAGGTCAGAACGTGTATCGCACCCCCAAGTTCAGTCCCCAGTCGAACTTGTGGTCGGCGAACTTGTTGACAGCAAAGACGCAGCGGTAGCCGGGACGGAAGTCGAGCTGCAGGGCAAGCGGGATGTCGAACTTGTACTCCAGTCCGAAGAAGCCGTTCGCGCCGGCTTTGCAGTTGTGGACACTCCGTCTGGAAACAGAATTCGGGTTCGGGTCGCCCGGATCAGGATTCGGGTTATAACCCGCATCGCCCGGCACCAAGCCGATGATGTAGTAGAAAGGTTGCCCGTTGTAGCCGATGCTGCCGCCCAAGCCGGCGAACCCGTACAAACCTTTGTACAACCGACCCTCGTACATGAAATTCGGGGCGACCTCCGCTGACCACAGGTGCGAGCCGTAAACGTAACAGTACTTCGTGCCCAAATCGACCTGGATGGCGAAGTGGTTGGCGGGAAAAAACTTGTATGAAAATGCCTGCGTGGTGCCGAGGGTCGCGCCGACACCTTCCTTATAGGGGGCCTGCGCGTGAGCCAAGGACATGACGCCCGCCAAAACAGCGGCGAACAGGATGAAGATGCGGTTCCTTTTCATGATGATATTACTTTTATTGTTCTAACTCACAAAACATTATAAATTTCTTACTTGTTTTAGATAACAACGGCGAAGATACATAATATGTGGAAATGGAAATCGTGTTTAGTTGATGCCGGAAAAACAAATACAGATATTGGAAAAAGTTTTTATACTTGGAAAATGTGTATTTTTGCGTCGTATAAAATACATACTATGCGAATATTTTCTAAAAGCACACTCGTAGAGTAATATACAAAAAATCCAAAGTCAAGACAACCTTTGGAAGACTGGTACCTTATTACAAGTAAGGCTAACTGGCAAAACCTGAGTAACATCCGAAAAATGTTCAACAATGTGGATTATGTCGGCAATGATCGGTATGTGTTTAACATCAAAGGGAATCATTACCGCCTTGTTGTTGTGATAAGGTTCACGAAAGGTAGAGTGTTTATCCGATTTGTTGGAACGCATGCTGAATACGAAAAAAACATTGTAGCGGAAAGCCCGACAGCGCGGCGGTAGGGGATTACGTTTCCAGCGTTGGGCTGTGAATGTTTGTTTGCGACGCTTGGAAGCGTAGCCCCCTAAGCCGCGCCGGCTCGCCCAAATAACAAAAACAAAAAAATAACATCCGGTTGTGGATATCCGAATATTTTTGTACCTTTGCCCGCCTATTTTGGCAAATTGGATTTTGTTAATAATCAACCAATTAAGAATTTATAACTAAAAATTATGGCAGAAAAGAAATTTATGACTTGTGACGGCAACCAGGCTGCGGCCCACGTTGCGTACATGTTCAGCGAAGTCGCCGCCATCTATCCTATCACCCCCTCTTCCCCGATGGCCGAGTACATCGACGAGTGGAGTGCAGGCGGCAGAAAGAACATTTTCGGTGAGACCGTGAAGGTCGTGGAGATGCAGTCCGAGGCCGGTGCCGCCGGCGCCGTGCACGGTTCCCTCCAGGCCGGTGCCCTCACCACCACCTACACCGCATCGCAAGGCCTCTTGCTGATGATCCCCAACATGTACAAGATCGCCGGCGAGCTGCTTCCCGGCGTCTTCCACGTCTCCGCCCGCGCCTTGGCCGCCCAGGCCCTGTCCATCTTCGGCGACCATTCCGACGTGATGAGCGCCCGCCAGACCGGTTTCGCCATGCTGGCCACCGGCTCCGTGCAGGAGATCATGGACCTCGCCCCCGTGGCCCACTTGGCCGCCATCGAGGGCCGCGTCCCGTTCATGCACTTCTTCGACGGTTTCCGCACCTCCCAC
>JAFXPL010000169.1 GCA_017527945.1 Bacteroidales bacterium
CGGAGACGAGCTCCTCTTAGGACAAGTCATCAACACCAACGCCGCCTTCATCGGGCAGCAGATGGCCCTGGCGGGCATCGAAATGACCGAATGCGTCACCATCGGCGACGACGAGAATGCTATTCGCAGTGCCATCGAAAATGGATTTGCCAAAACGAATTTGCTGATTGTCACCGGCGGGCTCGGACCCACCCGCGACGACATCACCAAAAAGGTCATCTGCGACTACTTCCACCGCGAACTGGTGGTAGACGAGCCGACCTTGGAATGGGTGCGCGAGATTTTCGCCGCCCGTGGGATGGAACTCACGGAGACCAACAGCCACCAGGCCGACGTGCCCACAGGCTGCACCGTCCTGAAGAACACCTTGGGTACTGCCCCGGGACTCTGGATAGAGCAGGACGGCAAGATTTTGGTCGCCCTTCCCGGCGTGCCGTTCGAGATGGAAAAGCTTATCTGTGAAGAGGTTCTGCCGAGATTGCAGGAGATTTTCCACCACGAGCACGCGGTGCTCTACAAGGTACTGCAATGTACGGGCATCAGCGAGAGCAACCTCTCCGACCAGCTCACCGACTTCGAGGCGCAGCTGCCGGAGAACATCAAATTGGCCTACCTGCCGAAACCGGGCATCATCCGTCTGCGGCTGACCGCTTCGGGTGCCAACAACGAAGAACTGCAAACTTCTCTGAACCAGCAGTTTGAGAAACTGAAAACCGAGGTGGGCTCGTTGGCCTTCGCCGACGAGGACATCCCGATGGAAGCCGTCATCGGCAAACTACTGCGCGGGAGCGGTCGGCGCGTGGCCACCGCCGAAAGCTGCACCGGCGGTTTCATCGCGCACCTGATTACCTCTGTGCCGGGCAGTTCCGAATATTTCCAAGGCAGCGTGGTCTCCTACAGCAACCAGGTGAAGCGCGACATCCTCAATGTTCGGGAGGACAACCTCAAGAAACGCGGTGCGGTGAGCGAGCCGGTCGTCAGCGACATGGCCCTCAACGTCATGGACCTCTTGGATGTCGATTACGCTGTGGCCACCTCCGGCATCGCGGGTCCCGACGGCGGCACTGCCGAGAAACCCGTCGGCACCGTCTGGATGGCTGTGGCCACCCCCACCCGACTGGTTACCAAAGAGTTCCATTTCGGCAAGCACACCGGTCGTAAGCAGATTATCGAGCGGGCTGCCCACGCCGCACTCAACATGCTGCGCATTGAAATTGAGAAAGACCTCCGCCGATGAACGCGCAAATCGCCCGCTTCCGGCAATATTTAGTCTATGAAAAAGGCCTCTCGCCCAAGAGCGTGGAGGCCTATTTGCACGATGTGCAGCTGTTGGCGGACTTTTTGGGCGAGGACAAAATCGAGAACGCCACCTTTGAGGAGTTGCAGAAATTCCTGAAACACCTTTACGAATCGGACTTCAATGCGCGGTCGCAGGCACGGATTGTCTCCGGAATGCGGGCCTTCTACCGTTACCTCATCTATGCCAACGTGCGGGAGGACAACCCGACGGAACTGTTGGATGCTCCCAAAATCGGGATGCATCTCCCTGATGTACTAACCGTTGAGGAAATTCAGGACATCATGGACGTGATAGACTTGAGCACGCCGGAGGGTCACCGAAACCGCGCTATGTTGGAGGTAATGTACGGCTGTGGCTTGCGGGTCAGCGAGCTCGTGACCTTACGGCTCTCCAACCTCTTTTTCGACGACGGCTTCATCAAGGTAGTAGGCAAGGGCAGCAAGGAGCGCCTGATTCCCATCGGGACAACGGCCATGAAGATGGTGAACCTTTACATTAACGGTAAACGTAAAGAGCTGAAAATCAAAAAAGGGGAGGAGGATTACGTCTTCCTGAACCGCAGAGGGGCGCACCTCACCCGTGAGATGGTCTTCATGCTCGTCAAGAAGTGGGTAAAAGAGGCGGGCATCGACAAGACAGTGAGTCCGCACACGTTCCGGCACTCCTTCGCCACGCACCTCATCGAGGGCGGCGCCGACCTCCGCGCCGTGCAGGAGATGCTCGGCCATGAAAGCATCACCACGACGGAAATTTACACGCATCTGGACCAAGATTACCTGCGGACGAACATCGCGTTGTTCCATCCGAGGTATTAAGAATGGTTATTGGTTATGGGTTATTGGTTATTGAAGCGGGGATGCGGAGAGCAACATTCCTGCCATTTCAATCCACCGTCTGGAATAACAAATTTGAGATTTAGGGTGTAGTTTTTCATCCCCCTTCGTAGTCAAAAGGAAAACAATGTCTGACAGATGAAGCAGAAAAAAGACAAAGAACAGAAAGAACGCGACTTCGAGCGGTTAATGCAGGAGCAGCGGCAGACCATCTACTCTGTGTGCTACCTCTTCGCCAACGACCGCCAGGAAGCAGATGATTTCGCTCAGGAGGTGCTGATACGCCTCTGGCAGGGCATCGACAGTTTCGAAGGGCGCAGCTCAGCCAAAACGTGGGTCTATCGCGTGGCCCTGAACACCTGCGTGACCCTCGACAAACGCAACCGCCGCCGTCCCGACTGCGTGCCGTTGGAAATGGACATCGACCTTTTCGCCGCCGAGGAGGCCTGTCCGGCTGCCAGCCGCCTCCACAAGCGCATCGCACGGCTGCATCCCTTCGACCGCGCACTGATTCTGCTTTGGCTCGAAGACCTGCCCTACGACGAGATCGCCGCCATCCTCGGCATCACCGTCGATAACGTCAGCGTGCGCTTGGTGCGCATACGCGAGAAACTCAAATCATTCATCGACTAAACCTCAAAACAGATATGGAACAGTACGAAGACATCAAAAGCGAACTGCAGCAGGAATTGCACGACCTGCAGCAGAATGTGGAGCAGCACAGCACTTTCAACAGGGAGGTATGGCAGCGTGCGGTGAAACGGCACAGCAGACACCTCTATATGCAGAACTTGCTTTCCGTCATATTTTTGGTAGTCATCATAACCGCCAGTAACTTTATCCTCTGTGAATATTGGCCGTGGTGGCTTTTACTCCCCAGTGACCTCTTTCTTGGCTGGATTACGTTGGACAGTCTTATTGCCACCAACGGTCTCCGAAAAGCCGACGCGCAGAGTCGCGAAGGTCTCCTTTCGCTGCGGGATAGTATTCAAAAGAGCACGACCTATTCGAAGCGTAAACGCATTGTCATACAGGTTGTTGGCATAATAATATCATTGTTGATATATGTTTACCTCTTTTTCTACGACAGATCAATGTTCTTTACTCTACTAGTCTCCGGTCTTTTGTCCATTCCTGTCGTTATCAAAACCTCCAAGCGGGTAAAGAAACGCTTCGACGAACTCAACGAAGAAATCGACGAGTTGCTGAACGAATCCCAACCCTCTTAAGTTCCAAGTCTTAAGTCTAAGGAAATGTTGCAATTATTTTAACACAAACGTTTATGAAGAAAGTATTTTTGTTTATGATGGCGATGATCTGTGCGTTGACCGTTTTCGCGCAGAAGGGTGACCTGAACCTGAATGATCCCATCAAAGCCGACCCCAACGTGGTCATCGGCAAATTGGACAACGGTCTGACCTATTATATCCGCAAGAACACCTACCCGAAGAATCGTGTGGAGTTCCGTCTCGCGGTGAATGTCGGCTCCAACCAGGAGAACGATAACCAGCAGGGTCTGGCGCACTTCACCGAGCACATGGCCTTCAACGGCATCGAGGGTTTCCCGGGCAATAGCGTGGTGGATCACTTGCGCAGCAAGGGCGTGGTGTTCGGTGCCGACCTCAACGCCAACACCTACTTCGACGAGACGGTCTATATGATCCCCATGCCGACGGACGATCCTACCAACATTGACCTCGGCCTCAAAATCATGAGAGGCTGGGCTGCCGGTCTGCTCTTCGACAACAAAGAAATTGACGAGGAGCGCGGTGTCATTATCGAGGAACACCGTCTCGGTCTCGGTGCCGTGGACCGTATGCGCAAGGAGTATTGGTCGATCCTGATGCAAGGTTCCCGCTATGCCGACCGTATGCCCATTGGTAAGCTTGACATTCTGCAAACCTTTGACTACCAAGTCATCAAGGACTTTTACAACGATTGGTATCGTCCAGACCTACAGGCGGTGATTGTGGTAGGTGATATCAACGTGGCGGAAGTGGAAGGCAAAATCAAAGCTATGTTCGGCAACATCCCCGCCAAACAAAACCCCCGCAAGAAAGAGACCTACGGAATCGCCCCCAACAAGGAACCGCTCGTGGCCGTCTGCACTGACAAGGAAGCCACCGGCAACATGGTGATGGTCATCCGCAAGCACGAACACACTCCGATGAAGACCATCGGTGATTTCCGTGAACAACTTTGCATCGACCTCTATAACACCATGTTGGACACCCGCTTTACGGAAATGGCGCTGGACCCGAAGTGCCCGTTCATGGGTGCCAACGGCGGATATGGCAACTTTTACGGTAACACCGATGCTTACGCTTTGGAAGCCATAGCTAAGGAAAACCGCATTCCCGATGCGCTGCGCGCGCTCCTGCAAGAGGACTACCGCGTGCTGAAATACGGTTTCCTGCAGACCGAACTCGATCGTGCCAAAGAGGAACTCCTGGAGCTCTACGACAAGGCGGCCAAGGAGGCTGACAAGACCGAATCTGCCAGTTTCGCCTCCGAATACGTCAACAACTTCCTGCATCAAGACCCCATCCCGGGTGCAAAACGTGAGAACAATTACGCCAAGAAGCTGATGGGAGATATTACCTTGGAGGAAATCAATGCATTGGCCAAGAATTGGGTGACGGAAGATAATATGGTGGCCGTTGTCACCGCCCCAGACAAAGAAGGCGTCACCGTTCCCGGCAAGGACGAGATCCTTTCTATATTGAAAGACAAGTCTTTAACTAATGTACAACCTTATGTGGATACCTATAAGGATCAGGAAATCCTCGAAAAGGAGACACTGAAGCCCGGCAAAATCACAAATGTGGAGACAATCGAGACCGTAGGTGCCGAGAAATGGACGCTCTCTAACGGCATCACTGTCTATCTGAAGAAAACCGACTATAAGAACGATGAGATTCTGTTTACCGCCATCAGCAAGGGCGGCAAAACGCTCTATCCCGTGAAAGATCTGGCTTCCGCTGATTTCGCTTGCGACATTATCAACCGCGGCGGTATCTCCGAATTGGACTACAACTCCCTGATGAAGAAGATGAAAGGCAAAAACGCCGGCGTCTCCCCGGAAATCAACCTCCTGACGGAAGGCTTCAGCGGCTCCTCCTCCCCGAAAGACCTGGAGTTCTTCTTCCAGTACCTCAACGCCTTCTTCACCAACCCCCGCATCGACCCCAACGCTTTCGAATTGGTGATGGACGAGAGCCGCGAGGGCATCAAGATGATCCAAGCACAACCGATGTACCAGTTCTTGGGCCAGTTGATTGAAGCCGCTAACAATAACGACCCCTATATGAAACAGTTCTTCTCTTACGATGAGGAATATCTGAAACAGACTGACTTCGATCGCGCCGTGCAGATCTACAAGGAGCGTTTCGCCAATCCCGCTGACTTTACCTTCTTTTTCGTGGGCAACTACGATGAGACGGAGATGAAACAATTTGTGGAACTCTATCTCGGTTCCCTGAAGACCGAATCTGGTAAGAAAGAGAACTACAACCTCAACGTACTGAAACCGCGTCCCGACAAGGCCTCTACGCAAACCGTTTATGCCGGTACCGAGGAACAGGGCTGGATGGGCATGTTCATCACCAACCCCATCGACTGGAGCTACCGCAACGCCATCATCACCGATATGATCGGTGAGGCATTAGACATCCTGTTCGTCAAGATTGTGCGTGAAAAGATGGGCGATGTCTATTCCCCGACGGTAAGTATGAGCGCCGGCAAACTGCCTCGTCCTGAAATAACCCTGATGATTCTCTTAGGTTGCGACCCGGTGAAGACCGACAAATTGGCTACTGCCAGCCTCAAGATTCTTAACGACTTCAAGGCCAAGGGTCCGGACAATAAGACCATGGCCCTCATCAAGAAGCAGATGACCAGCACCCATGCCAAGAACATCCAATCCAACAGTTTCTGGTTAGGCTATATCAGCGGCAAGGTTATCCAAGATGAGCCGATTATCGCGCCTTCCGAATACGACAACATCGTCAATTCGGTTACCAAGAAAGAGATGGTCGAATTCATGAAAAAGTACTTCCACCCCGAAATCTACACTCGTGTCGATATGCAGCCGACGACGATGCAGCAATAGGCTTTGGCTTTATAAATCCAGCCTGAATGAGAAATCCCAGAAGTTTGGTATTGCCATTTTTTGAGTTTGAGGTGTATCGCCACCTTCGTAGTCAAAAGGAAAACAATGTCTGAAAGATGAAGCAGAAAAAAGACAAAGAACAGAAAGAACGTGACTTCGAGCGGTTAATGCAGGAGCAGCGGCAGACCATCTACTCGGTGTGCTACCTCTTCGCTAACGACCGCCAGGAAGCGGACGACCTCGCCCAAGAGGTGCTGATACGCCTTTGGCAGGGCATCGACAGTTTCGAAGGGCGCAGCTCGGCCAAAACGTGGGTCTATCGCGTGGCCCTGAACACCTGCGTGACCTTCGACAAACGCAACCGCCGCCGTCCCGACTGCGTGCCGTTGGAAATGGACATCGACCTTTTCGCCGACGAGGAGGCCTGTCCCGCCGCCAGCCGCCTCCACAAGCGCATCGCACGACTGCATCCTTTCGACCGCGCACTGATTCTGCTTTGGCTTGAAGACCTGCCCTACGACGAGATCGCCGCCATCCTCGGCATCACCGTCGATAACGTCAGCGTGCGCTTGGTGCGCATACGCGAGAAACTCAAATCATTCACCGACTAAACCTCAAAACAGATATGGAACAGTACGAAGACATC
>JAFXPL010000001.1 GCA_017527945.1 Bacteroidales bacterium
AAAATGGACATATCCGTAATAGTACCCCTGCTGAACGAGGCAGAATCGCTGCCGGAATTGGCCGCCTGGATTGAGCGCGTCATGGCAGAAAACAACTTCTCGTATGAAGTCATCATGGTCGATGACGGCTCCACCGACGAGTCGTGGTCGGTGATTCAAGCGCTGCACGCGAAGAACCCGGCCGTCAAGGGCATCAAGTTCCGCCGCAACTACGGCAAATCGGCAGCGCTGAACACCGCTTTTGAAGCCTGCGAGGGCGATGTCGTCATCACCATGGATGCCGACCTGCAGGACAGCCCCGACGAGATTCCCGAACTCTTCCGTATGATCACAGAAGAGGACTACGACCTCGTATCCGGTTGGAAAAAAGTGCGTTACGACTCCAAAATCGCCAAGAACATTCCGTCGAAGTTCTTCAACTGGACCACCCGGAAAATGTCGGGCATCATGCTCCACGACTTCAACTGCGGACTCAAGGCCTACCGCAAAGATGTGGTCAAGTCCATCGAAGTCTATAGCGAAATGCACCGCTACATCCCCGTCATCGCAAAGTGGGCGGGATTCGGCAAAATCGGCGAGAAGGTCGTCCACCACCAGAAACGCAAGCACGGGGTCTCCAAATTCGGATGGAACCGCTTCATCAACGGCTACCTCGACCTGCTGACCGTCAGCTTCATGTCGAAGTTCGGCAAAAAGCCCATGCACTTCTTCGGCACTCTGGGTTCCGCCTCCTTCCTGATCGGCATCGTCATCACTATCGTCTTGATTGTCCAAAAATTCTACCGGATGTCCCATGCTGTGGCCGGATTCCGACAAGTCACCGACCAACCGCTGTTCTACTTGGCCTTGCTCGCCATGGTCTTCGGCTTGATGCTCTTTCTGGCCGGATACCTCGCCGAACTGGTGGTCCGCAACGGCTCCGACCGCAACAAATACCTGATTTCCGACCGAATCGAATAACGGACATGACCCGTATTATAATCCATGAAATATCCCTGATGCTTGCAACACTGATGACGGTAGTCTCTTTGCAAGCTCAGGAGTTTCGCGACTGCGGCATTTTGAACGACATCGACGGGAACACCTACAAAACCGTCCTGTTAGGCGATGAATGTTGGATGCGGGAAAACCTACGCACCACACGCTATGCCAATGGCCGCGAAATCAAGCCGACACCACAATATCCCGACAACAACCCACTGAATGTTTCGGAATACGGACTCCTATACAACTGGTACTCAGTGCTTAACGGATCTGAGCCTACCGAAGAAACCGACGGCCGCGTACAAGGCCCTTGCCCAGACGGTTGGCACGTGCCCGCCAACTTCGAATGGATGGGGCTGGAGGATTACGTGGGCTACAAGGACGAATACCGATGCGGTACGGATGTCAACAACGTGGCCAAATCTATGGCGACCTCCAACGGTTGGCAATTCGACTTCCTGACGCAAGGAGCCGCTTGCTGCATCATCGAAAATACCGCAACAAACAATAGCACAGGATTTTCCGTACTTCCAGCAGGCAGCATTTGGAATGGTCAAACCGAAGGATTCGGCACAGACACTGGCTTTTGGACATGCTCGGATGGCAGTCCCGACACCTCGCCAATCCACCGCTTCTATTACACTAATGCCACGGTGGAAATCAATTGCACACCGAAAGAAGCTTTCTATTCGGTACGCTGTGTCAAAAACAAAAACAGCTAACGACCAACAATGGAACAAGCATGATAGCCTATAAGACGGTCGTATGAAGTCCCTTCCTCCTGGTAATATACATAAATATAGTATATATTGTTAGTTTCGTAATGCGACCCTTCCACATACGTGGCGTCAATCATCTTGTTCGTACCCGACGGGACAAAGACGTATTGGTAATTGTACGCTCCCTGCTTCAGCAACAACATCGTCTCCCAGAAGTCGAATTCCTTGTTATAACGCAACTTGGCATCGTCTTGTAACTGCCAGTCTGTCAGCTCCCCAAACACATAAACGTCACCATCAGTGAATGGGAAACTGCTTTTCAGTGTGAAATGGGTAAACACATAATCTTCTGAATAATCGTTATTTAGGTCACGATTTCGGTAATAGCAACGACCGTTGATGTTGCCACGGCTTTCATACGCAGCGTACGGCCGCGCCTCGTCCTGCAGCACATAAGCATGCGTATGTCGGTTGTCAAAGGAAATCCCCACAATATGGTCGGCATTGGAACGAAGCGTGGAGATGTCAAACGTATGAAACTCGGCACCGCCCGGAAAAGAGTTCCGACCATCGATAAAATCAAAGTGCAGCTCGCCACCGACGCCTGAACGATACACCAGACCATACTTGGCATTATCCCACCGCCCGTTTTGCTGTATCGTGGCCCGGACGGTCTGCTGCGGATTGCGGATGTTATAACTGCCCGTAAACACCGTGAAATCAACATCCTGATGCGTAAAACGGTTGTTCACATCAATGGCGGAATGTACATCGCAGACAATTTTTGCCGGCACCGGCTCCACCACCATAAAACGACGCGTCAAAATAGGATGTTCAGGGTCATCATCATATACAAATAAAATATAATTCCCTGATTTAGAAAAAGATATATTCTCATTTGGAAAATCAGCCTGATAGTGCATATACGGTTCGATGGTGTTGAACGAGTGGTCATACCGGGTGATACCCTCCTCCATGAAGCCTTCAATGTATTCAATCGGATTCAACTGCGAAAGCTGCCAATCGTGAGTGCAGTGAATGAAGGTGTATTTCAAATGCCTGACTTCAAGATTCAAGTCGTCAAAGGCGAGATGGAAGGTTGTTTCGCCCAAAGTGCCCACAGGCTCCGACAGCTGATCATCTCCAGACAAGAGCTGCACACTCGCGATACCGTCTGTATAAACAGCATTATCTAACTGAATATCATATTGTTGCGCATTGACAGCAAAGCATCCGAACAATATAAAAACTGAAATCAATCTCACTCGTTTTCTCATAGCAACCATACTTAAAACAACGGCAAAGATACTTTTTTCAATAATACCTTGAAAAAAAATTTCGATTGTGCGACATGTATCAAAAAAAAACGTATTTTTGCCGTTCAAATTTATTACAAGAATAAAAGGCATTTTTCAATTTTAAACCAAAAAGGAGACCGGCTATCGAAAAAACATCTACCTTCTGAATTTATTAACCCATTAAAGAAAGGAGCGTATCATGAATTGGAATGCCTTGAGTGATAACGAATTGATAGCACGTTATCAAGCAGGAGAAGAACATGCTTTGAAAACCATCATCCTTCGTTACGAACGTCGGTTGTTTTCCTATTTGATGGTGTCCGTAAAGAACAAGGAACTGGCGGAAGACATCTTCCAGGACACCTTCATAAAAGTCATAAACACCATTCGTTCAGGGAATTACCAAGAAGAAGGAAAATTTTTCCAATGGATAATGCGCATCGCGAACAACCTGAAGATCGACTATTACAGACGTTTGCAGCGAATGCCCACGGTCGATGGCGGCGAGGAGTTTGACATCTTCACGATTATCGGCTCAAAGGATGAGTCCGTGGAGGAGAAAATGATCCGCGAGCAGACATACGCGGACCTGAACCACTATGTCGAGTACTTGCCCGAGGAGCAGAAGGAGGTCTTGAAAATGCGCATCTACAGCGACTACAGCTTCAAGGAAATCGCCGAGATGACCAACGTCAGCATCAACACCGCTCTCGGCAGGATGCGCTATGCCCTCATCAACCTGCGCAAAATCATGTCGAAACACCACGTGGTTTTAGAGTAACCCCCGTTCGGTTTTTGCAGCCAAAACCCGAAAACCTGCGAAATCCGAGTCCAAAAATTAACTAATCGAAGTCGATTTGTTAACGCATTCTTTCTAACTACTTCTATTTCAGCGAAAAAAAAATTTTCAAAAAACCTTGACAAACGCTTTTCGATGTTGTATCTTTGTCGTGTTCAAAAAAGGGTTGGCGCCCCTCGGACGAACACGACTGTGAAGACAGAACAAAAAACTGTGGAAACAGAGACAAGACAAAACCTGATAACCTAAAACAAGAAAATCCGCCACCACAAAACAAAAAACTCAACCGCGCCTCGTCAGACGAGGAATGGTTGACGAGAACAGGAAACTGAGCTCCGGCGAAAGAGGGGCAAACCACCAAACAAATTAAACATCAAAACTTAAAAACAAAAAAACTATGAAAAAAATCTTCTTATTTATCGGATTAACTGTCATGACTTTCGGCGCCTTCGCCGAGAAAGTCCCTTCTGTCATCGTGAACAAAGGCAACGGCGGCTGGACAGCCTTGCTGAACCTGTACAACTATGTCACCTTCACCCCCGCCGAACTGAGTGCCTCGGGTGTAGGACAACTGGATTGCACAGGAAGCGGCTTTACCGCATGCCGCGTGTCAAACTGCGTCAGCCTGCCTGTGAACAACGGCAACGCTGTAATAAACATCACGGATGCAGGTAAACTTGCTTCTTTCCAACTCGCCATCAATGAAGTGATTGAAAAGTTCGAGAAAGCGCAAGCTCAGGCACAGGCGCAACAGCAGAGCGGAAGCGGCATCAAAGCGGGAGCTATTCCGTCCACGTACACCAAAACGCTTGCTTTTTCCAGCAACTCCAACCATTATGGCAAGAGCAAGCAAGAGTCATACGTGGTCCGCGGCGTCGTCACGGCAAACAGCGGAAACAACTCCACCATGAAGATTTACATCGAAAAGGTGGACGTTTTCTCTCTTGCCAGCAGTAATTAATCCCACCTCTAATGTAAGCCTGATCCTATGAAAACACGCATAATCATCGTTTTAAGCGCCCTTTGGATATCCTTTAGCGCAACAGCGCAAGAATGGGTCGGAAAGCTATTCTCATTGGACACCATCGTGGAGTTCAAGAGCGAATTCAAACTGAAGAACCCAAACATGGTTAAATGCAGAATGGACGGAAGCACCTTCTACTTCGTTGAGCAACAGGGTTTCCAAGTCAAGGAGAACCACTACCAAGCGGTTATCCATACGCTTTCAACAGACGATTATGAGCAACATGAAATCACACTTCCACTTCCTGAAGACAGACACAATAAAGAACGTCACGCCCAAAATCTGTGGATCTATGATTTCTGTTTGAACGGGGACTATCTGTTGTTGACCACACAAGACGAACTAATACTGTACAAACGAAACCATAACCAAAACTACCTTGTGGTGTCAACCATTCAGCACCCCAACCTGTTCATGGGTTATCTTTACAAGAACAAACTGAACTTCTTCGAGGAAGACCATGACCGGGGATTCAAGTGGTTTCAGCAGGATCTTGGCAGCGATTCGGCGACACTGGTGCGGGAACTGCCTTACGAAGCGCCCCACATTGTGCAAATCCAGCCTAATCGTTACATTTTCCACAACCAAAATTCCGTTTTCTTCCTAAGCACGCGATATCCCCGCATGGAGGTTTACGACCTGGACGGGAAACCTACGGACACCATTCGCTTCGACCTGCCCCTGTGGAAGGCATTTGACGACGAATACATCCAAAAGACCCTGTCCTTCCCCTACGGGATAGAACGAATCTACGCCGTCAAAGACAATTTGAACGACTATTCGTACCCAAAGGTCGCCATACCTCTGCGCGGGGACATCCTGCTACTCTACACGCAATTCGACACACTTACCGGGAAATCGGCGCTGCACTACGCACTCCGCAAAGAAAACGGGACAACATCCCTGCATCCAAGGAACAACCATGAAGACAGCGTTTACTCCGCAGCCCGATTCCCATTTACACTTTTCCAAGGCGGACTCGACAAGGGAAGTGCCTCAGGCGACAACCTGTTGGTCCAACTCACCTACAAAACGGACATTCCATGGCAAAACAAACGGCATTCAGACTATTTCAACGAAATCAACCAATATTTCGCAACGAATGAACCTGTGATGGCTTATAAAGTCATGCGGTTCAAGACAAAAGAAGAACGTCCTTCAGTGACGCTGCACGCAACGGATGGACAAACCGTCCAACTGGACGACCTGCCCTCCGAAAAGAGCTTGCTTGTGCTACATTCAGGCCTTGAATGCTCCGGATGCACAAAAGCCATTCATGAACTGATGAACCAGACGGAAATGGCCGACATCCATATCGGACAAGTCTATTCGCAACCCATCAACGGACTGCAAGCGCATGAACTGCGAAACAATTTGCGACAATTTCTGGAAAAGCCGTTCACAGTTTACTATAACACCTCAAATCAATTCAACGACTTCTCCCCTATAATACCTCTAAATGAATCCGATTTCCCTTGTATTGTGCTGTTCCAACGGGACGGGAAGTTCCAACTGTTTCGCAGTTCAGACCTTTTCACGCCAGTCAACAGCCTGACAGAGTTCCGGCCCGAATTCCTCGAACGGTGGCAAACTTTCACGACTCCCGAAAGACCTTCATCGACAGACTGAAAAAATTGTACCTTTGCGCCTCAAAAATATCGGCTATGGCATATACAATCGATTTGACAAAAATCACCCAGTTCGACCACGTGGAGTTTGTGGCAAAACAGGTTGTGGAAGGATTCATCACCGGCATACACAAGAGCCCCATGCACGGCTTTTCTGTGGAGTTTGCCGAACACCGGCCCTACAACACCGGCGAGCCCATCCGACATATCGACTGGAAACTTTATGCCCGGACAGACAAGCTTTTCGTCAAACAATATGAGGAAGAGACAAACCTTCGCTGCCATCTGGTCATTGACAACTCCTCGTCCATGTACTTCCCGAAACGGCAGAAATACACCCTCGCACAACCGAACAAAATCTTCTTCGCGGTCTATGCGGCAGCAGTATTGATGCAAGTCTTCAAAAGCCAACGCGACGCTGTGGGGCTGAGCCTGTTTTCCGACAAGTTGGAGCTGCATACCCGAGCCCGAGGAGGAGATGCCCATCACAAAATGATCTACCGCGAGCTGGAAAAAGTGTTGCAACCCATCGGTGATGACATCCAACGGCAATCCATGGTCACTGACACCCTGCACCAGATAGCCGAACAAATTCACCGCCGCTCCTTAGTCATCATCTTCAGCGACATGCTGGAAACCAGCAGCAACCTCGACGAACTGCTCCTCGCCTTGGGGCACCTGCGCCACAACAAACACGAAGTCGTCCTCTTCCACACCTTCGACAAACAACTTGAGTACGACTTCGCCTTCGAGAACCGGCTCTACCGCTTTGTTGATATGGAAACCGGCAACGAAGTGAAAGTCCACGCCAATAACATCCGTGAATACTACCAGCAAACTGTCCGCGACTATTTCCAGGAAATCAAAGTAAAATGCGGACAATACCAGATTGACGTAATTCCTGCCGACATAACGCAGGGATTTGAACAGATTCTTCTGCCCTACCTCTTGAAACGATCCCAAATGTATTAACCAAACCATGAAATCAATCTCAACCTACGAAAACAAAAGACTAACCATCAAACAATGGAGTGTCCAGGACCGGCCTCGGGAAAAATATGCCAAAAATGGTGCCATCGCCCTGACCGACGCAGAATTGATTGCCATCCTGCTGCGTACCGGCAACCTAAACGACTCCGCCGTGGAATTGGCAAAAAAAGTGCTCGCAAGCTCTGGCAATAGCTTGAACAACCTGTCTGAAAAGACCCTGCAGGAACTTTCCCAAGTGAAAGGCATCGGGCAGGCCAAAGCCATCGCCCTGATGACGGCTTTCGAAATCGGCAAACGGATACAGGCCGAGAAAGTGGAGGAACGACTACAAATCCTTAGCAGCAGCGATGTGGTGAGCCTCATGCAAGACAAGATTGCCCATCTCGGGCACGAAGAGTTCTGGGCCATCTATCTTAACCAAGCCAACCGGATTGTCCACGTCTGCCAAATCAGCAAAGGGGGAATCTCCTCCACCGGTGTTGATACGCGAATCGTTCTGCAACAGGCCGTGCTGAACATGGCCACCCAAATCGTGCTATGCCACAACCACCCATCCGGAAGCGTACGCCCCAGCAAAGCCGACATCCTACTGACGGAACAACTTAACAAGGCCGCCAACCTGATGGACATCACCCTTTTGGACCATATCATTGTGCACAAGCAACACTATTTCAGTTTTGTAGAGGAAGGCAAATTGTAGCCACCCCATTCAATGAGGCTCCCCTACCCCGACAACCACTGCCCAAGGCAATACGCACACAAACCAAAAAATATTATCTTTGCACCCTGTTTCACACCAAGGCTATATTACAATATGAAAAACACAGACAATAAAGGCAAAGTATTCTTATACAATACGTTATCAAAACGGAAAGAATTGTTTCAGCCCATCACCCCCGACCATGTAGGTCTCTATGTCTGCGGTCCCACCGTATATGGAGAACCGCACCTCGGCCATGCCCGTCCGGCAGTGACTTTCGATGTGGTGTTCAGATACCTTACCCATATCGGCTACAAGGTACGCTATGTACGCAACATCACCGACGTGGGCCATCTGGAACACGATGCCGACGAAGGGGAAGACAAAATCGCCAAGAAAGCCCGACTGGAGCAGTTAGAGCCCATGGAAGTTGCACAATACTACATGGATAGTTACCATCGTGCCATGGATGCACTCAACGTGAAGGGCCCTTCCATCGAACCCCGCGCCTCCGGCCACATCATCGAACAAATTGAAATGGTGCAGAAGATTCTCGACAAAGGGTACGCTTACGTGTCAGACGGATCCGTCTATTTCGATGTTGAGAAATTCAACAAGGACTTCGGCTACGGCAAACTCTCCGGCCGAGTGCTCGACGAGCTCATCGCCAACACCCGCGAGCTGGACGGCCAAAGCGAGAAACAGAATCCCGCAGACTTCGCCCTCTGGAAGAAAGCCTCGCCCGAACACATCATGCGATGGAACTCCCCGTGGAGCGTCGGTTTCCCCGGCTGGCATATCGAATGCACTGCAATGAGCACCAAGTACTTAGGCGAACAATTCGACATCCACGGTGGCGGAATAGACCTGCTGTTCCCGCACCATGAGTCGGAAGTGTGCCAAAGTACCGTGGCCAACGGAAGAAGTTCCGTGCGCTACTGGATGCACAACAACATGATCACCATCGAAGGGCAGAAGATGGGCAAATCCTTGGGCAACTTCATCACGCTCAACGAGTTTTTCACAGGCAACCACCCCAAGTTAGAAAAGGCCTACTCCCCGATGACTATCCGCTACTTCGTGCTTCAAGCCTCCTACCGCGGCACCGTTGACTTCAGCAACGCCGCACTGCAATCCGCCGAAAAAGGGCTTGAGAAACTGTATGCCGCAGAACGCCACCTCGACAGCCTGAAAGCTGGTGCCACCTCCACGGAGGACATCGCCGCTCTGCAGGAACGCTGCTACGAGGCGATGAACGACGACTTCAACACCCCGAAAGTGATTGCCGAGCTCTTCAACGCCGTTCGCATCATCAATGCCGTGAAAGACGGTCACGCCACCCTGACTGCCGAAGACATCGACCTGCTGAAGACCACCTTCCGAACTTTCTTCTTCGACATCCTCGGCATAAAGCCCGAATTGGCCCAAGGCGACACCCGTGAACACGATGCCCTTGAAAAAGCCATGGCTCTGGTGCTCGACATGCGCAAAACCGCCAAAGCCGAAAAGAACTGGGCTCTTTCAGACAAAATCCGCGACGAACTCAACGCCGCCGGCATTGTAGTGAAAGACACCAAGGATGGAGCCGAATGGAGCCTTAGTTAATTCTGAATTAAGGATTAAGGATTAAGAATTTTGATTTTTTGACTTAGGGATATCCAACTATGATAAAGGTTATGCCACACTTTCTTGACATGGATGACGAGCGTCTCTACGAACTCGAAAACGCTCGATATGTCATCATGGGAGTACCCTACGACGGCACCAGCACTTTCGTGAAAGGCGCCGACAAAGGACCGCAGGCCATTCTCGATGCTTCCGACAGTTTAGAGCTGTACGACATTCAGTATCAACACGAAGCATGGCTCGCCGGCATTCACACCGACCGAAACGACTATGACCTCCGAACTCCAGACACCATGGTGGAGTCAGTGCACAACCGGACGAAACACTTCCTTTCGATGGGCAAACGTCCCGTGCTGTTAGGCGGCGAGCATTCCGTTTCCGTCGGGGCCATCCGCGCAATGGCCGAGGAGTACCCCAGCCTGACTGTGCTGCAAATTGACGCTCATGCCGACCTTCGCGACAGCTACCACGGATCCATCTACAACCATGCTTGCGTCATGCGCCGCGCCCAGGAAGTCGCCCGCGTGGTGCAGGTAGGTATCCGAAACGTATGCTCCGAGGAACTGCCCCATGTGGTGCCCGAGAACATCTTCTACGCCCACCACATCCACAACCGCACCGACTGGATGGACCAAGCCATCAGCCGACTCACAGACAACGTCTATATCACCATCGACCTTGACGGTTTCGACCCCTCGATACTACCCGCCACGGGCACACCGCTGCCCGGCGGCCTGCTATGGTACCCCACCCTCGAGTTCCTCCAAAAGGTGTTCCGCAGCCGGAACATCGTCGGTTTCGACGTAGTGGAGCTCTGCCCACAACAAGACAGCAAGGTTTCAGACGTACTCGCCGCAACACTGGTATATAAGATGTTGACTATGTGGGAAACATGCGATTAGTGTACTTTTTATCCATAGAAATAGAAAACGCAAACAAGATTAAGCATTAATTATGAACAAGATCGTGATGATTACGGGTGCCACCAGCGGTATCGGGCTGGGATGCGCAAGAAAATTCGCCGCAAACGGCGACAAATTGATACTCACCGGACGCAACAAAGAGAAACTGGAGGAAATCCGCCAGGAACTGGCCGGCAAGGGCGCACAGGTGCTGACGCTGGTGTTCGACGTGCGCGACCGCGATGAAGCAACCCGCTGTGTCAACGGACTGCCTGCAGAGTGGCGCGACATCGACGTACTGGTGAACAACGCCGGACTGGCACTCGGACTCGAACCCGAATACGAAGGGAGCTTCGAAGACTGGGAGACGATGATCGACACCAACATCAAGGGATTGCTAACCATGACCCGTCTTATCGTGCCGGGAATGGTGGAGCGCGACCGGGGCCACGTCATCAACATCGGCTCCGTGGCCGGCGATGCCGCCTATGCCAATGGGAACGTCTATTGCGCCACGAAATCGGCAGTGAAGACGCTGACCGACGGTCTTCGCCTCGATGTGGCAAGCAGTTCCGTGCGCGTGACGAACCTCAAGCCAGGACTGGTGGAGACAAATTTCAGCAACACACGTTTCCACGGCGACACTGAACGCGCCGCCAACGTCTATAAGGGCATCAAGCCGCTTACTGGCGACGACATCGCCGACGTGGCCGTCTATGCTGCCAACGCACCCGCCCACGTACAGATCGCCGAAGTGTTAATTCTCGCCACCCATCAAGGAAGCGGCAGCGTCATCGTGAGAAAATAGAGCCGACCGAAGCTTTTTATCTCTTGCTGTACGAAAGGAGAAGACTCATGACCAAGAAAATCCTTTATATCCACGGGTTCAA
This sequence comes from Bacteroidales bacterium, assembly GCA_017527945.1. The sequence goes on from JAFXPL010000001.1 coordinate 11,561, forward strand.
CTCAGCGGGAGGCGGACACAAGTCCCAGGAAATCCAAAAGATGTTCCCCGACTGGCAGGTATTATCACCGACCTTCGACTATAAGAACCCTGCAGAAGCACAGAAAAAAATCGATTCTCTAATACGCATTCAGCATGTCAACATGGTGATAGGCACCTCGCTGGGTGGCTTTTTCGCCATCTACTGCGCCAAGAGACACCGAATCCCCGCCGTAATCATCAACCCGACGCTTCGTCCTTCGGAAACCCTCGCCAACCACCTCGGCAAGCAGAAGAATTACGTGACCAAGGAGGAATACCAATTCACCTCGGCTGACCTCACCAAGTTCGAGGAATTCCAACGCAAAGTGTTCGACAAACTCCCTTGCGACGGGTCACTGCTGCACTTCGCCCTCTCCACCGACGACGAAATGCTCGGAGACCACCACTACCTCGAAGAAAAATTCCCGGACTGCCACGACTTCAACTACTTCGACCAACAGGGGCATCGCTTCGCGGGTGTCAAAATTCTACGCCCCCTCATTGAACGCGCGATGCCATAAACGCTGCACTCTCAACGCGCCCCAACATCTCATCCACCCCTTTCGAGGTCAACGTAGCTCCTGAAATGGCATCGACACGGTTCTCTTCGGCGACATCGCCTGCAGTTCCCGATTTCAACACTCTCACAGACACAAAGTTGCCATCTTTGTCGTAGAGTTTCTTGCCCTTAAAAGATTTCAGAAACGCCTCCTCGGTGATTTTCGCGCCGAGACCAGGAGTTTCCGACTTGTGGTCGAAACTAACGCCTTTAAGCGTCTGACCATCCTCCGAAACCACCGCATAGCCCCAAATCGGGCCCCACAACCCTTTGCCGTCGAGGCGAAGGGCGATGCCCAAGGAACCATCGGCGCATACAACCCGATACTTGCGACCATCTTCTGCAAGCGGCACCGCCAAATTCGAGAAGGCATCCACGGCCTTCGACCGGCTGATGTCATGTCCTGCCGCCTGCAAAATTTGCTGGCACGTCTCGGCCTGCTTATTACGGTCGCGACGCGGCTTCAGACCCGTTGAAACCACCGCCAGCACTACCGCAATAACCACAACTAACACCGTGACATACAAGAAGATGTATGTATTGCTAAACTTCTTCATGAATTTGATTTTTAATCTCCATTAAGACTCAAACCAACCTATAAAAAAACTTTCCTGCACAAACAGTGCACTTCACAGCCGGAACGTCACCGGCACCTGGAAATAGCACCGCACCGGCTTCCCCATGTTCCGTCCGGGCTTCCACTTCGGCATCGACATCACCCCGCGCAGCGCCTCCACGTCGCAATCGGTGAAAAGCGGGATTTTCACCTGGCCATGGGTCACCCGGCCGTCCCTCTCCACCACGAACTCGACCAACACCGTGCCCGTGATGCCGTTCTTCTTCGCCACCTCGGGATACTGGATTTCCTTGGCCAAGAACGCGTTCAGGGAATCGAGGCCTCCAGGGAATTCGGGCATCTCCTCCACGAACATCATCGGAGGATCCTCACCATAATCTTCCGTGACGACCTGCGCATTCGCCAAAAAGCACAACAGGCCGAATGCCCAAATAGCTATGAATTTTGCAAGCGTGTTCATTGTTCAAAATTTTCTGCAAAACTACAATTTCTTTCCGAATTATTCCCGCAACGCTGGCTGATGACCGCAGATTTTTTTCCTCTCAAAATTTTGTATTTCTGAAAAAAGAATATCTTTGCACCCGAATTGGCTTTTGGCTTTACATATTGGTCACTAACACGAATCACCATCATGAAAAATGGCAGACGGACTTGCGAAGTTTTGAAAGAGGTGCGGCGGAAGGTCGCACAGGAGAACAACATTGCGCTGACGGAGCGTGAATGCACCTTCGAGGGCGACTGCCGAGGCACGTGTCCCTATTGCGAGGCCGAAGTGCGTTATCTCGAACGGGAGCTGCAGCGTCGAAAGGCCCTGGGCAGGGCCGTCGCGGTGGCAGGTCTCGCCGTCTCTTCCATGATGATGGGCTATGGGCAATCCGTCACACCGCAGGCACCCACCACCACATCGCTTCCCCCGACGACAAACGACTCCATTATCATTGACGGAAACGGCGAATGGGAACCTGTAGGGATCGTTGTAGCTGACGTTGACCTCCCGAACCCCCAGCAATGGCATCCGGACATATCCGGCACCCCGGCGCAATACCTGAAAGAACGGCTTACGGTCCCGCGTTCCGTACTTCGGAACCGGACCATCGAAAGGACGTACATCGTCCTCATCATCAACGAGGACGGCGAAGTGAAGGAGGTGGTGTTCCAACCCAAGAACGATTCGCCGGGCGAAGAGGAAAAAGCATTTTACGAGGATGTCACCCGCATTCTGAAAACGATGCCGAAATGGGTGGGCGGGCATTCCGCCGCAAGCTACGAAATCGCCGTCCGCGAACTGTGGTGATGGTTATCCCTGCGGATGAGCGCGGCACGCTGAAGGCCTTCAATGCCCAACATTACAATTTATCCGCGCAGTCGCGTATGATTGGTGCGGATCACAGCCGGAACGTCACCGGCACCTGGTAGAAGCACCGCACGGGCTTCCCCATGTTTTTTCCGGGTTTCCACTTCGGCATCGACATCACCCCACGCACCGCTTCCTTGTCGCATTCGGGGAAGAGCGGGACTTTCACCTTGGCGTTGGTCACCTGCCCGTCCTTTTCCACCACGAACTCAACCAGGACCGTGCCTGTGATGCCGTTATTCTTCGCCACCGGTGGATATTGAATTTCTCTCGCCAAGAAAGCTTGCAAGGAATCTGCTCCTCCAGGAAATTCGGGATACTCCTCCACGACACGGGACACCGGCTCCCCGGGTGGCTCCCAAGATGGATACTCGTCGGCATCGTCGACTTCAATAACCCCCGCATAGACGTCAGTACTGTCAAACTCCCAAAAATCGGGTACATCTGTTGAAACACAAAGGCCATCTTCCACGATTCGCAGGATTTCCTCTTTCGGGGCGGGGGCGGGCCGGTTGCCGCTGGTGGGTGCATTTGCCGGTTCGCCGACTGGTTCAGGGGATGATTCAGGGGACGGTTCTGCAGCTTGCGACAGCGTGTTGACGGGGGTGGGCTCGGGTTCGCTGCCGGCGGGCGTCGCGGGCGTTTTCGGATCGTGGCACGCACCCATCATCATAGTAGAGACGGCGATGCCCGCCACGGTGACGGCCTTGCCGAGCGCCCGGCGTTTGGAGAGTTCCCGCTCCAGGTAGCGCACCTCCGATTCGCAATAGGGACATGTGCCCCGGCAGTCGCCCTCGTGCGTGCATTCGCACTCCGCCAACGGGATGTCATTCTCTTGTGCGATCTTCCGCCGCACATCCTTCAGGATCTCGCAAGTCCGTTTGCCTTTTTTCATGATGGTGGTTGGTGATTGGTGATTAGTGATTGGTGAGCAGTGAGCAGTGAGAAGTGAGCAGTGAGCAGTGAACAGTGTCATAAGTCATAAGTCAAATCAGGTCTGCAAAGATATATTTTTTTCGTCAGCAGCCGCCCTTCGGCTGGTTATATCTTCCATTCGGCAATTTAAAAGGGTAGATGAGTTCCCCGCAGGAACAATCGTGGTAGATGTAGCCGTATATCTGCCCCTCCGACACTGCAGCGGCACGTTTTTCGTCAAGGCTGCACGGGAGGATTTCGCGGCCGCGCGCATTGACATAGCCCAGCCTGTGGTTCGTGTCGTAAACAGCCCAGCAGGTCTCCGCTGACGAGGAATTGACCCCCTCCCAAATGAAGTAGTAGCGGCTCAGGCGCTTGCCCGTCCGACTGTCTGCAATGGCCCACATCCCGTTTTTGTTGGCGACATACAGCACATTCCCCTCCCGGTGGGCGCCCCAGCAGGAGAGCAGCTTCCGGCCCTTGCCGTTAAACACCTCCACCTTCCCGGACGGACAGCGGGCAAGGATGACATCGTCGCCGTCAGCATCGGCTTCCACGTAGCGCAACGGAACCACCACATTCCCCCACAGATCGACAATGCCGTGGTGCAACGAATCCGTGGCGACACTCATCAGCGTGGAAGACCAATAATTAGACGCCTCGCTGTAACGCTGCGGGAGTAACTTTCCCGTAGGATCCACCAACCGCCATGCACTATCGACATAAACCAAAGGGTATGAGTAAGGGAGATTGTCATGGTCAAAATGTATGGCCGGATCCATAGAGACAACGTGTCCCGCAGTATCGATGATTTCCACTCGGCCATCCCGCAAAACACCATAAAAATAATAGGAATCGCCCATCTCGCCAAGTGCACCCAACTCCGTATAGCGATGAGGGATGAGCATCCGTAAATGCGCGTCCATTATCCCCCAGAGGCCAGAGCGATCTCTCACTTTAAACAATCCTTCCGCAGAATATAAGGGCCATCCTTCCTGATATTCGATGGGCAGAACGATACTGCCGTCAGCCGACATCAGACCTTTAAGGTGGGTTCTTCTCTCCTTGATAGACACAAAGTCACCATAGGAGTTGTCGTATATGTACAACGGGCTGAGTGGGCGGATCCATGTCCCCTTGAAATTCATCACCCCCTCGTAATCATTCGTGTCTGTAACGATGATGGCATTATCACAACCACAAAACAGTCTCTTATAGACCGGAGCCAGCACCTCGCGACCGTTCAGGTCCAACAAACCTCTCAGCATCTGTTTCCATTTCGTGCGATTGGATGAGGTTTCGCCACTGTTGGAAGTTTTCTCTACGGAGTAACTGAGCAGCGTCGAGGAGCCGGTTTTTCCGAAGTCGGAGTATCCGAACTCTGAAAGGTTAAGATAGCGGAAGGGCACCACCGTGTCGCCTTTGCTGTTGACGACCCCGCCGGGCTTGTCGTCTCCGCAGACCACGAAAAGCCCTCCGCTGTTGGAAATCGGTTCCGGTCGCACGTCATAGCGGTAAGGCAGTATCGGCCGCCCGTTCCAGTCCAATATGCCCCATAGTCCATCCCGTTTCGCTATGATATAACCTTCCGGATAGGCCTTGTCGTTGTAGGTGAAAAGTCCCTCGTACTCGCAGGGCAGCACGGTTTTCCCCGAGCCGTCGATGAGGCCGAAAAGGGTGTCCTGCCACACCAGCAGCCGCGGGGGAAGGTCTCTTTGAGCATTCAGCCGCACCTCGCGTCCCTCTGACAACACAAACACCGCGATCTGTCCGTTCTCGATGCCGAA